>NZ_JAMYSW010000020.1:0-83048 GCF_040322135.1 Mesorhizobium sp. M0189 | reverse complement strand
CCGCTAAACACGGGGGCTGCGCGGCGGACACGCCGACGTCACAGCTACTGCCACGCCATTTTTGCAGAACTTGACGCACACAACTCCATCGCGGTCTGCGCGGCGCCGGCAAGGAACCCGCCGCCGGCCCGCTGTGACTGGTCTGGTGGCTCCTCCGCGGCAGCAGAGGCGGTGCGCCCTACCCGCGGAACCGAGCCTGAGCGCCTGCCGCCGCTGCGGCCGAAGAAGCCACTGAGCGGTCCACCGCCGGCAGGCTGCCGCGCCTGCTCCTCCAGCTCTTCGATGCGCGCCTGCGCTGCGTTCAGGGCCCGCTCCTGCACCACGATCGTCTGTGCCATGTAGTATGGCGCCCCAGGCTGCTGGGTGATCTGGTCCTGGATCAAGCGTTCCGCTTCGGCATCGCGCGGCGGCGCCTGGCGCTCGACATTTGCGAGCTTCTCGAAGAGCTGTCCGATCGCCTGCTGGTCGTTTCTGTCCATGATGTACTATTCCGGTCTCGGTCCGACGCGGCTATTCGCGCTCGCCGGTGAAGTTCAGCAACAGCTGGAAGATGTTGACGAAGTTCAGATAGAGCGAGAATGCACCAAAAACGGCGAGCTTTTGCTGTGTTTCGGCGCCGAAGTTTTCGGCGTACTGCTCCTTGATCGTCTGCGTGTCCCAGGCCGTGAGCCCGACGAAGACGGCGATGCCGATCACCGAGATCGCAAACTGCAGCGCTGTCGAACCCAGGAAGATATTGACGATGCTGGCGATCACCACGCCGATCAGGCCCATGATCAGGAAGGACGAGAACTGCGTCAGGTCGCGACTGGTCGTATAGCCATAAAGGCTGGTGGCGCCGAACATGGTGGCGGCGATGAAGAAGGTGCGGGCGATGCTGGTGCCGGTAAAGACCAGGAACACGGAAGCCAGCGACAGACCCATAACCGCGCAGAACGCCCAGAACATTGCCTGGGCCCCGGCCGCCGACATCGTCTGCATACGGAACGAGAACAGCAGCACAAAGGCCAGCGGCGCCAGCATCACCACCCATTTCAGCGGGGTGGAGAAGATCGGCACGTAAAGGGCGGGCGTGGAGGCCACCACGAGGGCGATCACGCCCGTAACGACGAGGCCAAGGCCCATGTAGTTATAGACGCGCAGCATGTGCCGGCGCAGGCCTTCGTCGTAGACGGCTCCGGCTCGGGCTCTGGTCCCAATGTATCCCAGATTGTTCATTTGGTTCTCCTTCTTAGAGGTAGTCGATCAGTAGAGTGTTTTGGCGAGCGCTTCGGCCGTGCGATCGAGGCCGCGGACATCGCTACGTGCGACGACTGCGTAGGCGACCTCGCCGATCTGGAAATAGGCCGAGGAAACCTCGCCCGACGGAACGACAGTCGGCTTGACGACGTCGAATGTTCCGGGCCGGATGGCGAACAGCGAGAGCAGCCCCATCTCTTTTGTCTCGACAGCCATCTCGACGCTCGGGCCGAACTGCGATGGGTAGATCTGCACGTCACGGACCGTCCAGTCCGTTGGCAGCGATGGCATGACGATCGCCGTGGCGGCGCGGATTTCGTCGGCATTGTAGCCGGGCGCCTCGAGTTGTGACGACATCGCCTCGCGCACGAGCGTCGTCCGATGCGCCCGGACTGCGTCCTCCACATAGGCGGGCGGATGGGTCGAAGCGACGACTTCCGTCACCGATATCGGTCCGATGAGCCCGTTCGCAAGCCAGCCGGCGGCGACGAAAACAGCGACAGCCGCCGCGCGCTGCAAAGCACCAAGGACACGGCCGCGCGCTAACCCCCGCTCCAGCCGCCGTGCCGCATCAGCCGTCGCCGGCCGCGCCATGCCTTTCGATCCGGCAAGCGCCACGCGCAGCTCGTCACGCGTCCTCAGATCAGTCATCACCCGCGCGGCCGCTTCCGGGCGAGCCGAAAGGAACGCCTCGACCTCGATGCGACGAGCAACGTCCAGCTGATCGTCGACATAGGCGTCGAGATCGGTGTCGGTGACGGGATCGCGCAGTTGGTTCATGATCCACCTCCGACGATCTTCAGATGGCTTTTCGTGCGTGCCGGTGCCGCGTCCTCCATCTCGCGGAGTGCCGCACGCGCCCTGCCGATGCGCGACATCAGCGTGCCAAGCGGCACGCCGCTAACCTCGGCCGCCTCGCTGTAGCTAAGCCCCTCGATGGCGACGAGATGCAGCGCGTAACGTTGCTCTTCCGGCAATGTGAAAAAAGCGTCGCGCACCTGTGCCAGCCGGACGGAATGTTCCTGCGGAGCCTGGACGCTGGCCTCGGTGAGATGGCCGGCCTGTTCGATGCGCACCGCTTCGGATTTGCGGGATCGCAGGCCGTCGATGAACGCATTGTGGACGATTGACAGCAGCCATACGCGAAGATTTCCGCCTGAGCGGAAGCTGCCGCGTCGCTCATAGGCACGCACCAGCGCATCATGCACCAGATCCTCTGCATCGGCGCTGTCGCGCGTCAGCGAGCGTGCGTAGCGGCGCAGCGAACCGAGCTGTCCCAGAATATCGAAGCGTGGCATCGGCCGTTTCATGTCCTGTTTACGGAGCAGGTCGGGGTTTTAATCCCGCTCTCCCCGAATTTTTTCGGCTCGCCGCGCTCTCGTCCTGGGAGATCTCGGGCCTGCCCTCGCCCGGCAGATAGTATCGGCCGCCCTCGAGGCAAACCGGCGCCGAGTTCGCGCATATGAAACCGCTGGCAAAGCACGGCCGGTTTGCGTATCACTCCGCCGCCAACGGAACCTTATCGATGTTCGAAAATCTCCAGCCCGCGCCCGCCGACAAGATCCTTGCCTTGATCGGGCTCTATCGCGCCGACCCGCGTCCCGACAAGGTCGATCTTGGGGTCGGCGTCTATAAGGATCGCGACGGCAAGACGCCGGTGATGCGCGCGGTGCGCGAAGCCGAAAAGCGGCTGCTGCGAGGCCAGGACACCAAGACCTATCTCGGCCTTGCCGGCGATACCGCCTTCAACGCGGCAATGGCTAGGTTGGTGTTCGGCCCAAAAGCCGACATGACGCGCATTCGTGCGGCACAGGCGCCCGGCGGCTCCGGCGCGCTGCGGCTGGTGGCAGAGCTGCTGAAAAGGACCCGCGCCGACGCGACGGTCTGGCTATCGGATCCGACATGGCCGAACCACATGCCGGTGATGCGCGCCGCTGGCCTGCAGATACGCGAGTACCCCTATTTCGACGTTGCTTCTGGTGCGGTTCGCTTCGACGACATGCTGGATGCGTTGAGAACCGCGAATCCCGGCGACGTCGTGCTGTTGCATGGCTGTTGCCATAACCCGACGGGCGCCAATCTAGACATCTCGCAATGGGCTGCCGTTGCCGATCTCGTCGTTGAGCGTGGTCTGCTGCCCTTTGTCGACATCGCCTATCAAGGCTTTGGCGAGGGGCTTGATGCGGATGCCGCCGGCTTGCGCCTGCTGGCGGCGAAAGTTCCGGAAATGGTCGTTGCCTCGAGCTGCTCGAAGAACTTTGCCGTCTATCGCGACCGCGTTGGTGCAGCGCTGATCATGGCGAAAGACGGTGCGCAGGCGGATATGGCGATGGGCCAGATGCTGTCGGCGGCGCGCGCCATGTATTCGATGCCGCCGGACCATGGCGCGGCTGCGGTGCGCATGGTGCTCGAGGACGCTACGTTGCGGGCCGACTGGGAAGCAGAGCTTGAAGAGATGCGCCTGCGCATGCTGCGGCTGCGCGTCCAGTTCGCCGAAGCGCTGCGGCGGCAGTCCAACTCCGACCGTTTCGATTTCGTCGCCAGC
The DNA here is from genome assembly GCF_040322135.1 of Mesorhizobium sp. M0189. Lineage (NCBI taxonomy): Bacteria > Pseudomonadati > Pseudomonadota > Alphaproteobacteria > Hyphomicrobiales > Phyllobacteriaceae > Mesorhizobium > Mesorhizobium sp. M0189. The sequence continues at coordinate 79,264 of NZ_JAMYSW010000020.1, read as the reverse complement.
CATCGCGGCATGTTTTCCCGGCTTGGCCTGTCGGAAGCGCAAGTCGAGCGGCTGCGCGCCGAGCATGGCATCTACATGGTCGGCGACAGCCGCATCAACGTTGCCGGCCTGCCCGAGGACGGCATGGACGCGCTCGCCAAGGCGATTGTCTCCGTGCTCGACTGATACTTTTTGCTTGACCATGATCTTTTCCGAAAACCGGCTTCCACGATCATGGTCTGGCCGCCGATCTGTGGACAAGGCGCCCTCACCGGCTGAAGCTGTTGGCCGCACAGCCGTGTACAGGATAGCGTTTCCCAGATGAAACCCTCGAAAGACATTTCCCGGCTGATCGAGATCATGGCAGCGCTGCGGGCGCCGGAAACCGGCTGCCCGTGGGATATCGAGCAGGACTTTTCGACAATCGCGCCATACACGGTAGAGGAAGCCTACGAAGTGGCCGACGCCATCGCGCGGGGCGACCTGGACGATCTGCGCGATGAACTCGGCGATCTCCTGTTGCAAGTGGTCTACCACGCGCAAATGGCCGAGGAGGCCGGCGAATTCTCATTCGGCGATGTGGTCGAGGCCATCACCACAAAAATGATCCGCCGCCACCCGCATGTTTTCGGCGACGAAAAGGCGCGCAGCGCCGGCATGGCGAAGGGCATGTGGGAAAAGATCAAAGCGGAGGAAAAAGCGGAGAAGCGCAGCGCCCGCCTCGTCCGAGGGCTCGACCCCGAGGACCATGGCAAGGGCTTTCTCGACAGCGTGCCGGTCGCCCTGCCCGCGCTGACCCGGGCCCTCAAACTGCAGGAAAAGGCCGCCCGCGTCGGCTTCGACTGGAGCGAGGCGGCACCGATCCTCGAAAAGATCGAGGAGGAGATCGGCGAATTACGCGAAGCGCTGGCCAAAGGCGACAGCGCACCGATCAAGGACGAGTTCGGCGACATGCTGTTTGCGATCGTCAATCTCGGCCGGCACCTCAAAATCGATTCCGAAGCGGCACTCAGCGGCACCAACGAAAAATTCCGGTCGCGCTTCCACCATGTCGAGCAGGCGCTGCAAGCGTCGGGAAACAGCCTCGAAGAGGCGACGCTGGACGAGATGGAAGCGCTCTGGCAGCAGGCAAAAAGCGCGAAATAAACGCCCTACCCATTGTTTTGACGTCGCAATCGGCTTTCTATCTCTTGTCGAGCACTGTGTGTGGCCTTGAGCGCGATGGTCACGCTGCCATCCCCATTGTCATCACGCGAGACGATGTCGCCGTTGCGGTAAAGCCAGTCGACGACGCCGAGTTGGTCGGGCTTGAGCGTGACGGTGAACGTCTCCAGTTCGCCCGACATCATCGTCTCGATGATCGCCTTCAGCGCATCGATGCCTTCGCCGGTAACCGCCGATATGGCGATAGGCGGCGCCTTCCTGCCGTCAGCACCATCGGCAAGCAGCCGCGCGCGGTTGCCCTCGTCGAGCCGGTCGATCTTGTTCCACACTTCGATGACGCGCTTGCTATCGCGGGCATCAACGCCGAGATCGGCAAGGATGCGCTCGACATCTTCGGCCTGTGCGGCCGTATCGGGGTCGGAGATATCGCGCAGATGAATGACGAGGTCTGCCTCGACCACTTCCTCCAGTGTCGCCCTGAAGGCCGCGACCAGATGCGTTGGCAGGTCGGAAATGAAGCCGACCGTATCGGAAAGGATGACCGGCGTTCCGTGCGGCAGGCGCACGCGGCGCAGCGTCGGGTCGAGCGTGGCAAACAGCATGTCTTCCGCCAGCACCCCTGCTCCGGTCAGCCGGTTGAACAGCGTCGACTTGCCGGCATTGGTGTAGCCGACGATCGCCACCACCGGAAACGGCACCTTCTTGCGCTTGGCGCGGTGCAGGTCGCGGGTGCGGCGCACCGTTTCGAGCTCATGCTTCAGCTTGGTGATCTTGTCCTGCAACACACGCCGATCCGACTCGATCTGCGTCTCGCCAGGGCCGCCGAGAAAGCCGGCGCCGCCGCGCTGGCGCTCAAGGTGGGTCCAGCTCCGCACAAGGCGGCCCTTCTGGTAGTTGAGATGGGCAAGGTCGACCTGCAGCGTGCCTTCCTTGGTGCGGGCGCGCTCGCCGAAAATCTCCAGGATCAGCCCGGTGCGGTCGAGCACCTTGGCGTTCAACTCTTTTTCGAGATTGCGCTGCTGTACCGGTGTCAGCGGATGATCGACAATGACCACTTCCGCGTGCCCCTCTTTGATGATCTCGGCGAACTCCGCGACCTTGCCGCTGCCGAGCAAGGTCGCCGGGCGTGGATCGTTGACGGTCACCACTGCCGTGTGGACCAGGTCAAGGTCGATGGCGCTGGCGAGGCCGACCGCCTCGTCGCGACGGGCCTCGGCGGAACGGGTCAGGCGCGGACGATTGGTGTCGTCGTTGCCACGCGGCTGCCGGGTAAGCACCGGCACGATGACCACCGCCCGGGTCGGACCGTTGGCCTCTGTCCCGGTCTGATGTGCTGGTTTTCCGCGAACGCTGCGGTCCGCGTCTTTCTCACGTGCCAATCAGGCGCCCTGGCTTTCCTCACCATCGAACATCTGAACCGGCTGGCTCGGCATGATCGTGGAAATGGCGTGCTTGTAGACGAGCTGGGAATGGCCGTCGCGACGCAGCAGAACGCAGAAATTGTCGAACGAAGTGACCACGCCGGTCAGCTTCACGCCGTTGATGAGAAAGATGGTGAGTGGGTTTTTGCTCTTGCGAACTGAATTCAGGAACAGGTCCTGAAGATTTTGCGATCGTTCCGCCATTGTTCTTGTCTTTCGCCGATCCCCTTCGGTTTGCAAGCCAATGCGCCAAATTAGCTGGCACATGTCAAGCACGCAAACACCATCTTGCCGTCAGTAACGACAAGCAGAACGAGATATATTGATGTTCATTCCATCTGTGCGGTTATCAGGCTGGACTTTTTTCCGCAACGTCAAAAAAGGCCCGCCGTAGTGAAACTGTTATCGAGCCCGGGTGGCCGTTGGCGACGGGAGCGCCATCGATTGCCACCACCGGCATGGCGATCGTGGTCGCGGAGCTGATGAAAACCTCGCGCGCGGCCTTGGCCTCGGCAACCGAAAAGCCGCGCTCCTCGATCTTCAGGCCGAGCTTGGCGGCGACATCGAACAGTGTCGTGCGGGTGATACCGCGCAGGATGCCATGCTCGGCCGGCCGCGTCACCAGCACGCCGTCCCTGGTGATGATCCAGGCGTTCGACGATCCACCTTCCTTGACGGTGCCGTCAACATCGACGAACCACGCCTCCTGGGCGCCTGCTTCCTTGGCTTTCTGTTTGGCCAGCACGTTCGGCAACAGGCCGACCGACTTGATATCGACCCGATCCCACCGGTTCTCCGGCACCGTGATAACCCGGATCCCGCTCTCGGCCCGCTTCGCGGCAGCTGCAGGATCGGCTTTTTTGGCAGTCACCACCAGCGACGGCTTCGTGCCCGCCGGCGGGAAGAAAAACTCACGGCTGGCGACACCGCGTGTCACCTGGACATAGACCAGGCCGTCGACGACATGGTTGCGGCGCACCACCTCGCCCATGACGAGCGGCAGCACGCCGCGCGTGATCGGCCAGTCGATCGAGAGTTCGGTGAGCGAGCGGTTCAATCGGGCGAGATGGCGCGGCATGTCGACGATGAAGCCCCGCGCCACCTCGCAGACCTCGTAGACGCCGTCGGCGAATTGATAGCCACGGTCCTCGATGTGCACGGAAGCTTCGGCGTGAGCGACATAGCGTCCGTTCACATAGGCAATGCGCGGCATGGATAACCCCTGGAGAAGTCAGCGCATGAGCCCGAAAATCGGAATCGATTTCGGAAAGGATCATGCGCAAAAATCAAAATGCTACAGCCTCCTTTATGCGTCCCAAAGACGCGCGGCGCTGCAGTGCTCTTATGCGATTCCACGACCGCCGTAACCGGTAATTGCGTGGGCCACGGCTGGTTTGGCTCTCAGACGCCCAGCGACTTCAGCTTGCGGTGCAGTGCAGAGCGTTCCATGCCGATAAACTCTGCCGTCTTCGAGATGTTGCCGCCAAAACGGTTGATCTGGGCGATCAGATAGTCCTTCTCGAATTGTTCGCGTGCTTCACGCAGCGGCAGTGCCATTATGTGCTGATCGGACTTGGTTGGAGTGCGCGGCATGACGTCGCCGATCTCGGCTGGCAGGAGGTCGGCGGTGATCGGCGCATCGACATCGTCGCCGCGCGCCAGGATCATCAGGCGCTCGACATTGTTGCGCAACTGCCGAACGTTGCCCGGCCAGTTGTGCGCCTGCAGCACCGCCAGCGCGTCGTCGCCGATGCGGCGCGGCTTGATGCCGGCCTGGCGAGCGATCTGCTTCATGAAATTGTCGACCAGATAAGGAATGTCCTCGCGACGCTCGGCCAGTCCCGGCACCATGACCGGAACCACGGCCAGGCGATGATAAAGGTCCTCACGGAAACGGCCGTCGGCGATCATGGCTTCCAGGTTCTGCGAGGTCGACGAGATGATGCGTACGTCGACCTTGACCCGCTTGGTGCCCCCTACCCGCTCGAACTGCTGTTCGACCAGCACGCGCAGGATCTTGTTTTGCGTCTCACGCGGCATGTCGGCCACTTCATCGATGTAGAGAATGCCGCGATGGGCCTCCTCCAGCGCACCGACCTTGCGTTCGACGCCGTTCGATTCGGTGCCGAACAACTCGATCTCCATACGCTCAGGCGTGATGTTGGCGGCACTCAGCGTCACAAACGGTGCACTCTTGCGCGCCGACAGTGCGTGGATGGCGCGCGCCGCCAGTTCCTTGCCCGAGCCGGAGGGGCCGATAATCATGACGCGGCTGTTGGTCGGCGCGACGCGCTCGATGGTCTGGCGCAATTGGCTCATTGCCGACGACATGCCGATGAGGTCAAAAGTCTCGCCGCTGCGCAGCTTGAGATCCGAAACCTCGCGTCTCAATTTGGACGTTTCAAGCGCCCGTTCGGCAATAAGGATCAGCCTGTCGGCCTTGAACGGCTTTTCGATAAAATCATAGGCGCCGCGGCGGATGGCCGAGACTGCCGTTTCGATATTGCCGTGGCCCGAGATCATCACCACCGGCAGGTTCGGGTGCATCGTCTTGATCTCGTCCAGCAAAGCGAGGCCATCGAGCCGCGAACCCTGCAGCCAGATGTCGAGGAAGATCAGCCTGGGTGCCCGGTCGGCAACCACCGCCAGCGCGCTGTCGGCGTCAAACGCCGTGCGGGTTTCGTGACCTTCGTCGCTCAGGATACCGGCGACGAGTTCGCGGATGTCTTCCTCGTCGTCGACGATGAGAATATCAGACGCCATTACCGACCTTTTCAGTTTCTTTTTCGTGTTCCGTCTTGCTTTCGCCGCGTATCGGAACGGTGGCGGCAACCGGCAGGATGATGCTGATCATCGCACCCCGCCCATCGTGGAATTCCGCTGGTGCATCGTGCAATTCGAGTCGCCCGCCATGGTCCTCCACGATCTTCTTGACGATAGCGAGGCCAAGCCCGGTGCCTTTCTCGCGTGTCGTCATGTAAGGCTCGAGCAAGCGCTGCCGGTTTTCGCGCGGCAAGCCCCTGCCGTTGTCGATGACGTCGATTCGAATCGCGCCATTCTGACGCCCGGCTTGAATCCGGATTATGCCGTGCGGACGATCCTCTGCATCAAGTCCGTCGATAGCTTCGGCAGCATTCTTGATGACGTTGCCGAAAGCCTGCGCCATCAGGCGGCTGTCGAACGTGCCTTTGAGCGGCTCATTGCCGAAGACGCGCTCGAAGATGATGTCGGCGCGGCTCACTTCGACCAGGAACGAGGCCTCCCGCAACGAATCGCGCAGATCGATGGCCTTCATTTCTGGTTTCGGCATGCGGGCGAACGCCGAGAACTCGTCGACCATGCGGCCGATGTCCTCCACTTGCCGGATGATGGTGTCGGTGCATTGATCGAAAACCTCACGGTCCTCGGTGATGACCTTGCCGTAACGGCGCTTTATACGCTCGGCCGAAAGCTGGATCGGCGTCAGCGGGTTCTTGATCTCGTGGGCGATGCGCCGCGCCACGTCGGCCCATGCAGAGGAACGCTGTGCCTGGACCAGATCGGTAATGTCGTCGACTGTCACGACGTAGGATTTATCCTCCGAACCGTCGTCGCCGGCTTCAATCGTGATCTGCACGTTGAAGGTCCGTTCGGTGCCGGCACGATAGAAGGTGACCTGTTCGCGATAGACCGGCTTGCCCGACTTGCGGCCGATCTCGAAGACGCGGCCGACATGCGGTAGCACGGCGGAAAGGTTCTGCCCAAGCGCCGCGGTGGCGGATATGGCCAGCATCGTTTCGGCGGAACGATTGACGATGGTGACGATGCCATATGGATCGACGCCGATGACCCCGGCGGTGACGCCGGCAAGCACAGCCTCCGAAAAGCGCCGCCGCTCGTCGATCAGATCCTTGGCCGACAGGATCTCGTTGCGCTGCGATTTCAGCTCCATCAGCATCTTGTTGAAGGTGTCGCCGAGCGAGGCGACGTCGCCATCGGAGGGGCGGACTGGCACGGCCACATCGAGATTGCCGGTAGCGACCTCGTCGGCCGCGCCGATGAGCTGACGAATCGGCCGCACCAGGCGGTCGGCCACCGCAATGCCGGTCCAGATGGCGGACAGGATGATGATCAGCGTCAGCGACAGATAGGGAAGCGCGAAAGCCACTTGCGAGGTGCGGCGATTGTCTTCGAGACCGCGATATTCTGCGGTGTTGGATTTGACGATCTGTCGTGCCTTGATCACCTCGGGATCGACGAGGCGAATGGTGTAGAGATAGAGCCCGTCGATCTCGCGCAGCTTGACGATGGCCCCCATGATGTTACGGGTGCGCGGCTCGATCAGCACCGGCTTGCCGTTGGCAGCGCTTGCCACAGCGCCCTCCGGCGGCTCCGGCATGGCAAAGTCCGCGTCGGTCTTGGCGCTCATGACGAAGGAACCATCGGGCTTGATGAGTGCTGCGTGTGCCAGGGAGCGTCCAACCGCCTCCTTGTTCATGAGGTCAAGGAAGCCGGTCCGATCGAGGCCGTAAAGCGTGCGCGAAGCGTCGAGGTCGTAAGCCATCGACAACGTCGTGCCCTGAAGATTTCGTGCGTTTTCCTGCACATAGGCGTCGGCGATCGACAACGACGAATTGACGATCGTCTTGGTGCGGATCTCGAACCAGCGGTCGAGGCCGATGTCGAGCGTGATCGACGCGATGATCGCCACCATGATCGCGGGGATGGCGGCGACCAGCGCAAACATCGCCACGATGCGCACATGCAGGCGCGACGCAGCCTTGCCGTGCCGGCGTGCCATCAGGATGCGATGCACTTCGCGGCCGACCAGCAAGATCAGAAACAGCACGAACGCGGCGTTAAGCGCGATCAGCGCCAGCGTCGTCCGCGCGTCGGGCGTGATCGGCGTGGCGCCAACCAGAATGGCGAAGGAGATCGCCGCCGTCACCAGCGCACCGGCAATGGCGACCACGCCGGGCAGCGCAAGCAGCCGGCGACCGTCTCGCGCGCCGGAAGTGCTGAAAAGCGGTTTGCTCAGTGTCGGTGCGTGCAGAGCCATGTCGCCGTCTAGAGCCAGTGATTGCGTCGGATGTATGCAACGCATTGTGGCGATTATGCAACAAGTGTGGCCGAGACGGAAATCTTTCGGCGATCGATCCCCTGGAAAGCGCTCGTAAGGGGTTCGTCTAGACCTGCCTGGAGGACTTGTAGACGTTGACGCCGAGTTCGCGAATCTTCTTGCGCAGCGTGTTGCGGTTGAGTCCTAGCAGTTCGGCGGCCTTGATCTGGTTGCCGCGCGTTGCAGTCATAGAGGCGAGGACCAGTGGATACTCGACCTCGGAGAGGATTCGCTGATAGAGGCCGGCCGGCGGCAAGTCGCCGGCAAACGAGGCAAAATAGCGTTGCAGGAAATGCTCCACCGCCTGGCCGATGGAAAGGTCGTCGGGAATGAGGTTGCCGCCACCTGGAACGACAGGCCTTTCGCCAGTCTTCAACTCCGCCTCGATGATCTCGGCGGATATCTCGTCCTGCGAATACAGTGCAGCCAGCCTGCGGATGAGGTTTTCGAGTTCGCGCACGTTGCCAGGCCATGGGTAGCGCTTCATCAGCTCGATGCCGCCGGTGGAAATGCGCTTGGTCTGCAGGCCTTCACTGGCGCCGAGCTTGAAGAAGTGCCGGACGAGGTCCGGAATGTCCTCCGATCGCTCGCGCAGCGCCGGCAGCCTGAGCGGCACAACGTTCAAGCGGTAGAACAGGTCCTCGCGGAAAAGCCCCTGATTGATCAGCGTGCGCAGGTCCTTGTTGGTGGCAGCGACGATGCGCACGTCGGTCTTGATCGGCGTGCGGCCGCCGACCGTGGTGTATTCGCCCTGCTGCAACACACGCAGAAGCCGCGTCTGCGCTTCCATCGGCATATCGCCGATCTCGTCGAGGAACAGCGTGCCGCCTTCGGCCTGCTCGAAACGGCCAGTGGAGCGGCTCTGTGCGCCGGTAAAGGCGCCCTTCTCGTGCCCGAATAGTTCCGATTCGATCAGGTCGCGCGGGATCGCCGCCATGTTGATCGCGACGAAGGGGCCACCACGACGACGGCCATATTCATGCAGCGCGCGCGCCACCAGTTCCTTGCCGGTACCCGATTCGCCTGAGATCATCACCGTCAGGTCGGTCTGCATCATTCGCGCCAGCATGCGGTAGATGTCCTGCATGGCCGCCGAGCGGCCGACCAGCGGCATCGTTTCAGGCGGCTCGTCGGCACGCGTATCGATCTTGGGCCGCCGCGGCTCGGAAAGCGCCCGATTGACGATGTTGAGCAGCTCCGTCAGGTCGAACGGTTTTGGCAGATATTCATAGGCTCCGGTTTCGGAGGCCCGGATCGCCGTCATGAACGTGTTCTGCGCACTCATGACGATGACCGGCAGTTCCGGTCGCGCCTTCTTGATGCGCGGTAGCATGTCGAAGGCGTTCTCGTCAGGCATGACAACGTCGGTGATGACCAGATCCCCCTCGCCCGCGGCCACCCAGCGCCACAGCGTCGAGGCATTGGAGGTGACGCGCACGTCGTGACCGACGCGCGAAAGCGCCTGGTTGAGGACAGTGCGGATGGCCGCATCGTCGTCGGCGACGAGAATATTGCCGCGAATGGTCATTTGCGGTCTCCTTCACCGTCGTCGTCGGCAAACTGGGTTTCTTTCCACGCCGGCATCAGGATGCGGAAGGTGGTCCCGCGCGGCGTCGATTCGCATTCAATGATGCCGCCATGCTCGCCGACGATCTTTGCGACCAGCGCCAGACCGAGACCGGAGCCGTTCGGCTTGGTGGTGATGAAGGGATCGAACAGGATCGGCAGGATATCCTCGGAGACACCCGAACCGTTGTCGCGCACGCAGAATTCCAATGGCAGCGACACCCGGTCCTGCGTTCCGGGCACGGAAACACGGATGCCCGGGCGGAAGGCGGTCGACAGCATGATCTCGCCCTGCGGATCGCTGCCGATCGCCTCGGCGGCATTTTTTACCAGATTGAGGAACACCTGGATGAGCTGGTCGCGATTGGCAAAAACCGGAGGCAATGATGGATCATAGTCCTCTAATATCTTGATCCGCTTGGCAAAACCGTTCTTGGCGATTGCTTTGACATGGTCGAGCACGACATGGATGTTGACGGGGTAGCGGTCGATCGGCCGCTCGTCCGAAAACACCTCCATGCGGTCGACCAGCGAGACAATGCGGTCGGTCTCGTCGGTGATCAAACGCGTCAGCGCGCGATCCTCATCGGACGCCGACAGTTCTAGCAGCTGCGCGGCGCCACGAATGCCGGACAGCGGGTTCTTGATCTCATGGGCAAGCATCGCGGCAAGGCCGGTGACCGAGCGCGCCGCACCGCGATGCGTCATCTGCCGGTCGATCTTGTCGGCCATTGAGCGTTCCTGGAACATCACCACGACGGAGCCTGGAAATTCCGTCACCGGCGCGACGTAGAGATCGACCACCTTCTCGATGCCGAGACGCGGCGACGACACGTCCACCCGGTATTCGTTCACCGGCGCACGGCGCTCGCGCACCTGGTCGACAAGCGTCAGCAGCGGACTGCCGAAAGGAATGAGCTTGTGCAGCGTGTTGCGGGCGAGCATCGTGGCGCTCGAGCGGAAAAAATCCTCGGCATCGGCATTGGCGAAGGTGATGAAGCCTTGCGGATCGACCATGATCACCGGCCGACGAATTGTGTTGAGCACAATATGTGCGGCGTCCGCCATGTCCGTGCTCTGTGTGACGGTGGCGTTCATGCCGCACTCCGCAGATTCGGCGCTTCGGGAGCGCTTGAAAACATGTCGCGCAGCAAGGCAATGACCCGCCCAGGCTCGAAAGACGTGAGGATGGCCTTGCGCCAGTCATCGCTTGTGACGGCATGGCGGTCGAGATACCAGCCGAGATGCTTGCGCGCCTGGCGCAATCCGCTTTCGGCGCCATAGAGCGTCAGCATGTCTTCGTAATGGGCAATGACGTAGTCGGTCAGCGCTTGCGGGCTGTCCGGCATGCCGGATACTGGCTCGGCCAGCGCGGCCGCTACAATGCTGCCGGCAGTCCACGGCGCGCCATAGTGCGCACGGCCGATCATCACCGCGTCGGCGCCGGACTGGTCGAGGATCAAGGCTGCCTCTGCCGGCGAGCCGACATCGCCATTGGCAACCACAGGGATGGAGACGGCCTGCTTGACGCGTGCGATGGCACGCCAGTCGGCCGTGCCCTGATAGAACTGGCAACGTGTGCGGCCGTGCACCGTCACCATCCTGACGCCGGCCTGCTCGGCGCGTCGCGCCAGCATCGGCGCGTTGAGCGCGCTCTCGTCCCAGCCAAGCCGCATCTTGACCGTGACCGGCACGTCGACCGCGCCGACTACCGCTTCGATCAGCGACAGCGCGTGGTCGAGGTCTCGCATCAGTGCCGAACCGGCATAGCCGCCCGTCACCTTCTTGGCCGGACAGCCCATGTTGATGTCGATGATGTCGGCGCCTTCGCCGGCTGCGATTCGTGCGCCCTCGGCCATGTGCACCGCGTCGCGGCCGGCAAGCTGGACCATGTGGACAGGCAGCCCGGAATGACGGATGCGCAGGCCCGAGCCAGCCCTGCCCTTTGCAAGCTCGCCGCTCGCCACCATTTCCGATACAACCAGCCCGGCGCCATGCGCATGGGCGCGCTGCCGGAACGGTTCGTCGGTAATGCCCGACATCGGCGCGAGAAACACGCGGTTGCGGATTCTCACGCCACCCACCTCCAGCGGCGAAGCCAATTTGGTCACATCAGGCATGCACAAAAACCAAGCACCTTCGATTGCTGCACATTCTCTAGCCAGAACGACGGCAATGTGCAACGCGCAATGTCGTGACATTAAGGCGCATTTGGGAAAAATATGGATCGCCGGACGGCATCAATCCTAGGTCTTGTGAAAGCGATACCACTTTTCAGGATCATGCGCTAAGCGTCTCGGCATGAGACATGTCAGCGAAAAGCCAGCTGCCGACGACAAGGTCGCCGTGGTCATCGTTGCTGCCGGGCGCGGCGCGCGCGCGGGGCAGGCCAATGGGCCGAAGCAGTACCAGCAGATTGGCGGCGGCGCCGTTATCGCACGCACGCTCGACGCCTTTCTGACGCATCCGAAAATTGGACCTGTCGTCGTTGCTATCCATGCCGAAGACGGCGCGCTTTTCCGCCGCGCCGCCGGCGCGAACGCCGACCGTGTCGTCGCTGTGATCGGCGGTACGTCACGGCAGGAGTCCGTCCGGCTTGGACTGCTGGCGTTGAGAAGCCATGCGCCGGGCCGGGTCCTGATCCATGATGCGGCTCGGCCGTTTGTCGATGCGGAACTGATAGATCGCACGATCGCCGCCATTGAAGAGCGCCAGGGAGCGCTGCCTGCTTTGCCCGTTGCCGATACGCTGAAGCGCGAAACGGCCGAAGGCATGAGCGGCGAAACAGTGTCCAGGGCCGGGCTCCATGCCGCACAGACACCACAAGGCTTTCCGTTCTGGCCGATCCTGGCCGCGCACGAAAAGGCTCATCAATTGGGCAAGGCGGATTTCACCGACGATGCGGCAATCGCCGAATGGGCGCATATTCCGGTGAAGATCGTTCCCGGCTCGCCGGACAATGTCAAACTGACCTGGGCACGGGATATTGCGATGGCGGATCAGCGGCTTTCCAGCGCCTCACGTTTTCCGGACATCCGAACCGGCAACGGCTACGACGTCCATGCCTTCGAGCCCGGCGACCATGTCACCCTGTGCGGTGTCGCTATTCCGCACGACAGGAAATTGTCCGGCCATTCGGATGCCGATGTCGGCCTGCATGCGTTGACCGACGCGCTGCTCGCCACCTGCGGCGCCGGTGACATCGGCACGCATTTCCCGCCCTCCGACCCGCAGTGGAAAGGGGCCGCTTCACGCATCTTCGTCGAACACGCAGCGAAGCTGGTGCGCGAGCGCGGCGGGCGCATCGCCAACGCCGACATCACATTGGTTTGCGAGGCGCCGCGCGTCGGCCCGCATCGCGAGGCCATGACCGAAACGCTTTCCGCAATGTTGCGAATTTCGCGCGACCGCATCTCGATCAAGGCGACAACCAATGAGAAGCTCGGCTTCGTCGGCCGTGAGGAAGGCATAGCGGCCATCGCGACCGCCAGCGTTGTGTTTCCAGGGGATGTCCCCGAATGAGCAATAGCGATCTCGCAGATGCCCTGCTTCAGGCCTGCCAGCAGCGCGGCATCATGCTGGCGACGGCGGAGAGCTGCACCGGCGGCATGATCATCGCCACGCTGACCGACATTGCCGGCTCTTCCACTGTGGTCGATCGCGGCTTCATCACCTATTCCAACCAGGCCAAGACCGAGATGCTCGGCGTCTCGGCCGTTACACTCGAGGCGAACGGGGCGGTCTCGCGCGAGACTGCGGTGGAGATGGCGGCCGGCGCCTTGGCCCATTCGCCCGCCGGGCTTGCGCTCGCGGTGACCGGCATCGCCGGTCCGGGCGGTGGCTCAGCGGAAAAACCTGTCGGCCTGGTCTGGTTCGGCGTTGCCGTGGCTGGTCGGCCGGTGGTCAGCGAATGCCAGCTGTTCGCCGACAAGGGCCGTGATTTCATCCGCCGGGAAACGGTCCGGCATGCGCTTGAACTGGGTCTGCGCGCGCTCGCTGCGGATCAGGCCGCCGATGGCGTGCCGTAGATGATTTCGGCGCGTTTCTCGAACGCCTCGGAGAACATGCGGAAGGCGCGGTCGAACATGGTTCCCATGAGCGCACCCAAAATGCGGCTCTTGAACTCATAGTCGATAAAGAAGCAGACGTTGCAACCACCGCCGTCCGCCGGGTCGAAGCGCCAGACATTGCTCAGATATTTGAACGGGCCGTCGATATATTTGACGTCGATGGCGTTCTCGTCAGGCTTCAGCAGCACCTGCGTGGTGAAAGTCTCGCGGATCGCCTTGTAGCCAATGCTCATGTCGGCGATGAGCAGCGTGCGTCCGTCGCGTTCCTTGCGCGAACGAACCGTAAGTGCCTCGCAAAGCGGCAGGAATTGCGGATAGGATTCGATATCCGCGACCAGAGCGAACATCTGTTCAGGCGTATGCGCGACGCGGCGATGGGCTTCGAATTGTGGCATGAAACCAGTTTGTTAGGCGGACTTCCTGAGAAACGCTTCGCGCGCCGCGCGCAACCTGGCGAAATCGTCGCCGGCATGGTGCGACGAGCGCGTCAGCGGGCTCGACGCCACCAGCAGGAAGCCCTTGGTCCGGCCGATCGTCTCGAAAGACTTGAACTCCTCCGGTGTGACAAAGCGGATCACCGGATGGTGCTTCTTCGACGGCTGAAGATATTGGCCGATGGTCATGAAGTCGACATTGGCCGAACGCAGATCGTCCATCAGTTGCAGGATTTCGTTCCGCTCCTCGCCAAGGCCAACCATGATGCCGGACTTGGTGAAGATCGAGGGGTCGAGTTCCTTGACTCGCTGCAAGAGCCTGATCGAGTGGAAATAGCGCGCACCCGGCCGAACCGTCAGATAGTTCGACGGCACGGTCTCGAGATTATGGTTGAAAACGTCGGGCTTGGCCGCCACGACGATCTCCAGTGCGCCGTCCTTGCGCAGGAAGTCGGGCGTCAGGATTTCGATCGTCGTCAGAGGCGTTGCCGCCCGGATGGCGCGGATGACCTCGGCAAAGTGCTGAGCTCCGCCATCGGCGAGATCGTCGCGGTCGACTGAGGTGATGACGACATGGCTTAGGCCCATTTGCTTGACGGCGTGTGCGACGCGCGCCGGCTCGTCGGGATCGAGTGCGGTCGGTATACCGGTAGCCACGTTGCAGAACGCGCAGGCGCGCGTGCAGATCTCGCCCATGATCATGAAGGTGGCGTGCTTCTTTTCCCAGCACTCGCCGATGTTGGGGCAACCGGCCTCTTCGCACACCGTCACCAGCTTATGCGACTTCACGATCTCGCGCGTCTCGGCATAGCCTTTCGACATCGGCGCCTTGACGCGGATCCAGTCGGGCTTGCGCAGCACATCCTGGTCGGGCTTGTGCGCCTTTTCGGGATGCCGCAGGCGCGGCGCATTGGCGATCGTGTCGAGGACGGTGACCATATGAAATCCGGTTCATTCGCGATCGCCTGTCCGACGTTCGCTTTCCCAAGTCATCTAGGACTTTTCGCTGCAAAGAAAAAGGCCGCGGCGGCGCATGCCGCCACAGCCGTTTTCGCATGGCATGAGTTCAGCAATTAACGGCGCACCATGCGTCCTACCCAGATCAGCAGGCAGGCACCAATGAAACCGGTGATCAGATAGGCGATCCAGCCGGCGCCGAAGGCGCCGATGTTGAGCGCCTGCAGGATGGCATTCAGCACGATCGCGCCGACGATGCCAAGAATGATGTTCATCAAGATGCCGGTGTTGCTCTTCATGAACATCTCGGCAAACCAGCCTGCCAAACCGCCGATGATGATGGCTGCTACCCAGCCCACGCCGTTCACGTCCATATGCCCTCTCCTGTGGTGATGAATGCATCCGGAAACGAATTACCTTGCCGTCGAGTTCCTTGACATACATGTGTGAGTCTCGCGCAGCCAATTTATCATGCGTTCAGCGCACGGCCATAGGCGTCGAGAACACTCTCCTTCATCATCTCCGACAGCGTCGGGTGCGGGAAGATTGTGTGCATCAGCTCTTCCTCGGTGGTTTCCAGGTTCATAGCCACGACGAAGCCCTGGATCAGTTCGGTTACTTCTGCGCCAACCATGTGGGCACCCAGCAACTGGCCGGTCTTCTTGTCGAAAATGGTCTTGACGAAGCCTTGGTCTTCGCCCAGCGCAATCGCCTTGCCGTTTGCGGCGAACTGGAAGCGGCCGACGCGGATGTCCTTGCCATCGGCTTTCGCTTTGGCTTCCGTCAGTCCGACCGAGGCGACTTGCGGATTGCAATAGGTGCAGCCCGGGATCTTCAGCTTGTCGATGGCATGCACGCCGGCGAAATTGGCAATCTTTTCCACACACACCACGCCCTCATGCTCGGCCTTGTGGGCGAGCATCGGCGGTCCGGCGACATCGCCGATGGCATAGATGCCGGGCACGTTGGTCTTGCCGTAGCCGTCGACGACGATGCAACCGCGTTCGGTCTTCACGCCGAGCGCCTCGAGGCCGAGATTTTCGATATTGCCCTGTACCCCGACGGCTGAAATCATGCGGTCGGCGGTGATCTTCTCGACCTTGCCGTCCTTCATCTCGACATGCGCGGTGACCGAATTGGCGCCCTTCTCGACCTTGGTCACCTTGGCATCGAGGATGATCTTCATGCCCTGCTTCTCGAACTGCTTTTGCGCAAACTTCGACACTTCGGCGTCCTCGACCGGCATCACAGCCGGCAGCAGTTCAACCACCGTCACCTCTGCGCCCATAGTGCGGTAAAACGAGGCGAACTCGATGCCGATGGCGCCCGAGCCCATCACCAGCAGCGACTTCGGCATCTCTTTCGGCACCATCGCCTCGAAATAGGTCCAGATCAACTTGCCGTCCGGCTCGATGCCGGGCAATGCGCGCGGCCTGGCTCCGGTCGCCAGGATGATGTGCTTGGCGGTGTAGGTGCCCTCGCCTTTGACGCCCTTGGGCGCCGGCGGCTGCGGCTCCATCGGCTTCTTCGACGATTTCGACACGACGATCTCGCCGGGTTTCGTCAGTTTGGCTTCGCCCCAGATGACGTCGACCTTGTTCTTCTTCATCAGGAAGCCGACGCCGCCGTTGAGCCGCAGCGAGACCTTTCGCGAGCGATCGACGACGGCGGCGGTGTCGACGCTGACCTTACCGTCGATCTTCAGGCCGTAATCCTTCAGATGATCCGAATAGTGCATGATCTCGGCCGAGCGCAGCAGCGCTTTGGTCGGAATGCAGCCCCAGTTGAGGCAGATGCCGCCCAAGTGCTCGCGCTCGACAATCGCCGTCTTGAAGCCAAGCTGCGCCGAACGCACTGCAGTGACATAGCCGCCGGGGCCGGAGCCGATGATGATAACGTCGTAGTTCTCAGCCACGGCTTTTCTCCTTCACAATTCCAGCATGACGCGCACGAGCGGCGTCAGCGCTTGCCCGATGCTCCGCGTGTTTTCCGCGTCAAGGTGGACGCCGTCCAGCGGCGTCGTTTCGGCCACCGTGCCCGCATTGAAGAAGCCGCAGCCGGCCTCGTCGGCAAGGGCGGAATATTGCGGCGCCAGCCGCTTTGACGCGTCATCTCCGCCGGCGAACATTTCTTTGAACTCGGCGTTTTCCGTGCGGCTGACTACGGGCGGCGCGACGATCAGGATCTGCGGCGCCGGCCAATCGAACGGGTAATCATGACCGCGCACAATATCGATCAGGCGTTGCACGCCTTGTTTGGCCGCGACCGGATTGCCGTGAATCCACGGCTTCATATCGTTGGCGCCGAGCATGATGACGATCAAATCGATCGGCGCATGAGTCGTCAGGATCGTTGGCAACAGCCTTGCGCCATTGCGGTCCGCTCCGGCCAAGTGATCGTCGAAGGCGGTGGTTCGGCCATTCAGGCCTTCGGCGATGACCTCGACGCCGCTGCCCAATGCCGCCTGCAGCACGCTCGGCCAGCGATCTTCCAGCGGATGTCGGCCGAGGTTTGCCGCGTCATAGCCCCAAGTAAGCGAATCGCCGTAGCAGAGGACCGTCTTCATGTGCCTGCCCCGCCGAAACCTGGTTGCGAGCGCGCCAATCGCCAGCGCACGAAAAGCCACTGGACCAGCACCGTAGCGATGCCCGGCAGGACGAGACCCGCGACTATGGGAAGATCGCCCGACCATTGGCTCTTGCCTGGGGGCTGGGAGAAAGTCCAGCCGATCAGGGAAACTCCAACGAGCACAAAAAACGCTACCCCTATGGTCGCCGTCAGCTTTGTTGCCCGTCGTGGGTCCGACATGAATTGTGCGATGAAGAACGCGACCGTCACGAGGACGGCGACGAGAGCCGAGATCATAAACACAAGGATGTACTCTACGTCGGCATTGGTTGCGACGGCGAGCCACTGCGCCACCAATCCGCCGGCCAAACCGGAAAGAAAGAAGGCAAAAAGGCTGGTGAAGAATTTCCGCACCGCCCTGTTCCCTTCTCTTAGACCAGCATGCCCATCGGGTTTTCGACCATGCGTTTGAAGGCGACGAGCAGCTCGGCGCCGAGCGCACCGTCGACGGCGCGGTGATCGGTCGACAACGTCACCGACATGATCGTGGCGATCTTGATCTCGCCGTTCTTGACCACCGCGCGTTGCTCTCCGGCGCCGACCGCCAGGATCGTCGCATGCGGTGGGTTGATGACGGCAGAAAAATCCTTGATGCCGAACATGCCGAGATTGGACACTGCCGTGGTGCCGCCCTGATATTCTTCCGGCTTCAGCTTGCGGCTGCGGGCGCGGCCGGCAAGATCCTTCATCTCGTTGGAGATAACGGACAGCGTCTTTTCGTCGGCACGCCGGATGATTGGCGTGATCAAGCCGCCGGGGATCGACACTGCAACACCGACATCGGCATGCTTGTGCTTGACCATGGCGTTTTCTGTCCACGACGCATTGGCATCCGGCACCGCCATCAGCGCCATGGCCAGAGCCTTGATGACCATGTCATTGACGGAAAGCTTATAGGCCGGCGTTTCCCCCTTCTCGGTCTTCTTCACCGGGGCGGCCGCATTGATCTGCGTGCGCAGGGCCAGAAGTGCGTCGAGCTCGCAGTCGAGCGTCAGATAGAAATGCGGGATGGTGGTCTTGGCCTCGACCAGCCGCCGCGCAATTGTCTTGCGCATATTGTCGTGGGGGACCAGCTCGTAGGAGCCTTCGGCAAACAGTTTGAGCACCTGCTCGTCGGACATTGGCTTGGGTGCTGCTGCCGCAGGTGCCGGAGCACCGGCGGCCGCTGCTTTTGCTGCTGGTGCCGCCTTGGCGCCGCCACTGGAAATTGCGGCCTCGACATCGGCCCTGACCACGCGACCATGCGGGCCGGAGCCCGTCACCGCCGACACATCGACACCGGCTTCCTTGGCGATGCGGCGGGCCAGCGGCGAGGCGAAGATGCGGCCGTTCGCGGATTGGCTGATCTCCCCCCGTGTGGGGGAGATGGCCGGCAGGCCAGAGGGGGGCGCCTCGCTCCCTGCGGCAGGAGGGACAGCGCCCCCCTCTGTCGACTTCGTCGACATCTCCCCCACGGGTGGGGAGATTGGCGCTTTTTCCTGCGTCGCCTCAGCCTTTGCCGGCGCAGCGCCATCACCGCTTTTGGCGGCAGAAGCAGCATCCTCGCCCTCCGCCGCCAGCACCGCGATCAGCGCATTGACCTTGACGCCTTCAGTGCCGGCCGGAACCACCAGCTTGGCAACCGTGCCTTCGTCGACGGCTTCGACTTCCATCGTTGCCTTGTCGGTCTCGATTTCGGCAATCACGTCGCCCGGCGAAACCTTGTCGCCTTCCTTGACCAACCACTTGGAAAGATTGCCCTCTTCCATCGTGGGCGACAGCGCCGGCATGGTGATGTTGATCGGCATTTTGTCCTCCCGCCCTGCTCAGCGATACGTGACGGCTTTGACCGCCTCGACGACCTCGCCGACATTGGGCAGCGCCAGCTTTTCGAGGTTCGCCGCATAGGGCATCGGCACGTCCTTGCCGGCAATGGTAATGACCGGTGCGTCGAGGAAATCGAAGGCGCGCTGTGAGACCTGATTGGCGATATGGTCGCCGACCGAGTTCTGCGGAAAGCCTTCCTCGACCACCACCAGGCGATTGGTCTTTTTGACCGAGGCGATGATCGTGTCGAAGTCGAGCGGGCGGATAGTGCGCAAGTCGATGATCTCGGCATCGATGCCCATGCCGCGCAACTCCGCCTCCGCCTTGATCGCGTAGGTCATGCCGATGCCGAACGAGACGATGGTCACGTCCTTGCCGGATTTGTGAATGCGCGCCTTGCCGATCGGCAACACGAAATCGTCCATCTTCGGCACGTCGAAGGAGTGGCCGTAAAGGATTTCGTTTTCGAGGAAGATGACCGGGTTCGGATCGCGGATCGCCGCCTTGAGCAGACCCTTGGCGTCGGCGGCGGTATAAGGCATCACCACCTTCAATCCAGGAATATGGCTGTACCAGGCGGCATAGCACTGCGAATGCTGCGCGGCGACGCGGGCAGCAGCGCCGTTCGGGCCGCGAAAGACGATCGGGGCGCCCATCTGGCCGCCGGACATGTAGAGCGTCTTGGCGGCTGAATTGACGATCTGGTCGATCGCCTGCATGGCGAAGTTGAAGGTCATGAATTCGACGATCGGCTTCAGGCCGGCCATCGCCGCGCCAACACCAACGCCGGCAAAGCCGTGCTCGGTGATCGGCGTGTCGACCACGCGTCTCGGACCGAATTCCTGCAACAGGCCTTGTGTGATCTTGTAGGCGCCCTGGTACTCGGCGACTTCCTCGCCCATGACGAAGACGTCGCCGTCGCGGCGCATTTCCTCCGCCATTGCGTCGCGCAACGCTTCACGCACCGTGGTCGAGACCATTTCGGTGCCGGCCGGGATGTCCGGATCGGCGGCAATTTCCAGCTTGGGCGCGGCGGCAACAGGTGTTGCCGCTTCGCTCTTGGCCGGAGCAGCCGCGGGGGCCGGAGCAGCCGCGGGCGCTGCCGCTTGCGACTCGACAGCCTCCTCGCCAATGCCTTCGCCCGCCTCGTCGATGTCTTCGCCATCGAGGGCCAGCACAGCGATCAGCGTGTTGACCTTGACGCCTTCGGTGCCGGCAGGAACCACGATCTTGGCAAGTGTGCCTTCATCGACGGCTTCGACTTCCATCGTTGCCTTGTCGGTTTCGATCTCGGCAATGGCGTCACCGGCTGCGACTTTGTCGCCTTCTTTCTTCAACCACTTGGAAACATTACCCTCTTCCATGGTCGGCGAGAGGGCGGGCATGAGAATTTCGATCGGCATGTCCTTGCCCTCTCGTTAAAGTACGATATCGGTCCAGAGCTCGGACGGATCCGGCTCCGCGTCGTTCTGGGCAAATTCTGCAGCGTCGGCGACAACGTCGCGGACTTCCTTGTCGATGGCCTTGAGCTCGTCCTCGCTTGCCCATTTCTTGTCGAGCAACCGTGCCTTGACCTGTTCGATCGGGTCACGTTCGGAGCGCATTTTCTGCACTTCTTCCTTGGAGCGGTATTTTGCTGGATCCGACATCGAATGGCCGCGGTAGCGGTAGGTCTGCATTTCGAGAATGAGCGGCCCGTTGCCGGCGCGGCACCATTCGGCGGCGAGGTCGCCGGCGGCCTTGACGGCGCGCACATCCATGCCGTCGACCTGGATGCCTGGAATCTTGAAGGAGGCGCCGCGATGCGAAAAATCCGTCTCGGCCGACGAGCGCGAGACCGAGGTGCCCATGGCGTAGCGGTTGTTCTCGATGATGTAGACCACCGGAAGCTTCCATAGCGAGGCCATATTGAAGCTTTCGTAGACCTGGCCCTGATTCGCGGCGCCATCGCCGAAATAGGTCAGCGTCATATTGTTGTTGCCGCGATAGCGGTTGGCGAAGGCAATGCCGGTGCCGAGCGACACTTGCGCGCCGACGATGCCGTGGCCGCCGTAAAAATGCTTCTCCTTGGAGAACATGTGCATGGAGCCGCCCTTGCCTCTCGACAGGCCGCTACGGCGCCCGGTCAGTTCGGCCATGACGCCGCGCGGCGACAACTCCATGGCCAGCATATGGCCATGGTCGCGATAGGCGGTGATCATCTGGTCGCCATCGATCAGCGCCATCTTCATGCCGGTAACGACCGCCTCCTGGCCGATGTAGAGATGGCAGAAACCGCCGATGAAGCCCATGCCGTAAAGCTGGCCGGCCTTTTCCTCGAAGCGGCGGATGAGCAGCATGTGCCGGTAGGCGGCAAGCTCCTGGTCTTTGGTGAATTCAACAGGCTTTGGGGTGGAAAGGCCCATCGTTTTGCCGTCGGATTTGGATTTGGCAGGCGCTTTTCTGGCGGCGGTGGCCATGCATCACTCCCTGTTGGCGTCTCTTGGCGGACAGCGAGGGAGATCAGTTCTCCCACCGATTTGAGGCAGGCTAACATGCAGGGAAGGCTTTCGCCATGCCGAAAACGCATGGCTGTCATGCATCTAAGCGCCTAAAATCATTGCAAATATCGCCGATTAACTGAAATTGCGTTATCTTGCGACCGGCAGCATGATGGTGATCTCGTCGGCATGGGACAGATTGAGCGCCTTGCGCGCCTGCTCGTCCAGCATGTCCTTCTCGAGCGTGCCCTCATGCATCAGCTGGACGCGGCGCTCCAGGTCGATCCGGCGTGCCTTGACGGCATCAAGCCTGCCCTGCAATGCGACAGTCTCGGCTTCGAGCCGATACTTGGAATAGATGCCGAACTCGCCATGATAGGCATGGAAGCCGAAATAGGTCAGGAACACCACGCAGAGCGAGGGGATGATCAGCCGGCCGGTGTTTCTTTGCTTGTGCTGGCGTGTCCACATGGTCCGAATCCTCTGCGCCGCCTTTGTCGCCCGATTGTGCTTAATGGACGGTTACGGATTGCTGGATTCGGAGCCCTGAAAGCAAAAGGGCGGGAATGTCCCCGCCCTCGCTCGCTCGGATTTTCTGTCGAAAATCAGCTTTTAACGATCGACTTGCCGGCATACCGCGCCTGCTTGCCGAGCTCCTCTTCGATGCGGATGAGCTGGTTGTACTTGGCCATGCGGTCCGAGCGTGACAGCGAGCCAGTCTTGATCTGCCCGCAATTGGTGGCAACGGCGAGGTCGGCGATGGTCGAATCCTCGGTCTCGCCCGAGCGGTGCGACATCACCGCGGTATAGCCGGCCTTGTGCGCGGTCTCGACGGCGTCGAGCGTTTCGGTAAGCGAGCCGATCTGGTTGACCTTGACCAGGATCGAATTGGCGACACCCATGCGGATGCCGTCGCGCAACCGCGCCGTGTTGGTGACGAACAGATCGTCGCCAACCAGCTGCGTTTGCTTGCCGATGAGGTCGGTCAGCATTTTCCAGCCGTCCCAGTCGTCCTCGGCCAGGCCGTCCTCGATGGTGATGATCGGGTAGTCGGCAGCGAGCTTGGCCAGATATTTGGCTTGCGCCTTCGGGTCGCGGGTCTTCTTCTCGCCTTCATAGACGTAGTTGCCGTCCTTGAAGAACTCGGTCGCCGCGCAGTCGAGTCCGAGTGCGACCTCCTCGCCTGGCCTGAAGCCGGCCTTCTCGATCGATTCCATGATGAAGTCGAGCGCGGCCGGCGCGCTTTTCAGGTTGGGGGCAAAGCCGCCCTCGTCGCCGACATTGGTGTTATGGCCGGCATCCTTCAGCCTCTTCCGCAGCGTGTGGAATATCTCCGAGCCCCAGCGCACGCCATCGCGCAGCGTCGGCGCGCCGATCGGCAGAATCATGAATTCCTGGAAATCGATCGGGTTGTCGGCATGCGCACCGCCGTTGATGATGTTCATCATCGGCACCGGCAGCACATGCGCCTTGGTGCCGCCGACATAACGGTAGAGCGGCAGGCCGGCCGCTTCGGCCGCGGCCTTGGCCACGGCCAGCGACACACCGAGAATGGCATTGGCGCCGAGCCGGCTCTTGTTGGGCGTACCATCGAGCTCGATCATGGTTTGGTCGATGTGGATCTGATTCTCGGCCTCCATGCCGCCGATCGCCTCGAACAGCTCGCCGTTCACTGCCTCAACCGCCCTGAGCACGCCCTTGCCGAGATAGCGGGGGCCGCCGTCGCGCAGTTCGACCGCCTCATGCGCGCCGGTCGATGCGCCGGACGGCACCGCGGCGCGGCCCATTGAGCCGTCTTCGAGCACGACGTCGACCTCGACGGTCGGATTTCCGCGGCTGTCCAGGATTTCACGCCCGACAATGTCGATGATGGCCGTCATTGCGATGTCCCCGATTGATCGATTGAAGCGTCGCGCACCTCTTAGCCAAAGCGCTGCAAAACGCAATCGGGGCACTTGCAAATATTGCCCGTGCGCCCATTGCCGCTCTTGGGATTCACGAAGCACAAAGCGCTGTCATCATTTGTCATGCGCGGCATGCCGGTTTCTGGTTTATGGCTGTTGTCGCGCGGGGCGAAACAGGAGGAGTTTCGCCATGTCCCAGTTGAGCGGTATTGTGAGTTTGTTCCTGATTGCGGCTGCGTTCCTGACGTCGTGCGACAATCAGCAACCCCCGCAGGGATCGTCGCCTTTGCCGGCCCTGCAAATTGCGCAGTAGCATCCCGCCACATCGAAAGGCCCCCGATTTCCCGGGGGCCTTTTTGATTCCAGGAGACTTAGTCAGTGCCAGTAAGGCTCGACCTTGTAGTAGTTGTATGAGGCGTCACGTGCAGCCTCGCCGTCGGCGCCGGTCAGCTCGTTGATCGAGTAGGAAGGAGCGGCCATCAGCTGGTCTTTGGTGAACGGCACGACATAGCCACCCCTGTTCTCATCATAATCAAGGCTCGCCCACGGAATGGCGTGGTATTTCTCGCCAATGCCGAGAAATCCGCCAAAACCGATCACGGCGAACATGATTCCGTTCGACAATTTGTCGAGCATGACGTCCTCAATGTCGCCGATATGAGTGCCTTCCGTGTTGTAGACCGATGTGCCGATAACCCGCGAAGCGGCAATGGCTTCGGTGTGTCCCGTCTGGGTCGTCATGGTGTGCTCCTCGTCGTCGTTGACATTAGATTTTGACAATGAGGGCCGCGGGCTAAGGTTCCAGACAGGTTCGAAATTCTTCAAAGTTTTCTTGGCGACGCTGCTGTGGCGCAACTGCTGGTTCAACCCACGCTCTTGGCGATGCGATCGAACGCCATCAGCCGTTCAAGCAATGCGGGAAGATCCTTTAGCGGCACCATGTTGGGGCCGTCGGAAGGCGCGTTGTCGGGGTCCTGGTGCGTCTCGATGAAGACGCCGGCGACGCCAACCGCGACAGCCGCGCGCGCCAGCGTCTCGACAAAGCGCCGGTCGCCCCCAGACGAACCGCCCTGCCCGCCCGGCTGCTGCACCGAATGAGTGGCATCGAAAATGACCGGCGCGCCGATCTCGGCCATGATCGGCAGCGCCCTCATGTCGGACACCAAGGTGTTGTAACCAAAGGATGCGCCGCGCTCGGTCACCAAGACATTGGCGTTGCCGGAGCCGGTGATCTTGGC
Source organism: Mesorhizobium sp. M0189 (assembly GCF_040322135.1). Taxonomy (NCBI): domain Bacteria; kingdom Pseudomonadati; phylum Pseudomonadota; class Alphaproteobacteria; order Hyphomicrobiales; family Phyllobacteriaceae; genus Mesorhizobium; species Mesorhizobium sp. M0189. The sequence continues at coordinate 54,519 of NZ_JAMYSW010000020.1, read as the reverse complement.
GACGACGTTCTTCATGTCCCATGGCGCGAGGAATTGGCCCTTCTTTACATTGACCACCTTGCCGGTTCTTGCCGCAGCAATCAGCAAATCGGTCTGCCGGCTGAGGAAGGCAGGAATCTGCAGAATGTCGACATGCGGCGCGACGATCGCGCATTGTTCCTCAGTGTGGACGTCGGTCAGGATCGGCAGCGAAAAATTCTTGCGCAAATCGTCGAAGATCGGCATTGCCGCTTCAAGTCCCGCACCGCGCGTGCCGCCAAGCGAGGTGCGATTGGCCTTGTCGTAGCTGGTCTTGTAGACGAGCCCGATGCCGAGCCGTTCGGTCAATTCCTTCAGCGCACCGGCCATGTCGAAAGCGTGCTGCCGCGATTCCAGCTGGCATGGACCGGCGATCAGCGATAGGGGCGCGCTGTTGCCGAAAATGACCTTTCCGATCGCAACGGGAGAATTTGGCATCAGAGGATTGAGCTTGTTCATGCGATCTCCCGGAAAATGAAGGCCGCGCCCTGCCCTGGCGCCGGCGGCACGATGATATCACCGCCGCGTATGTCGTGTTTGACGGAATTGGCTGCAAGCAGCTTTGCGACGGTGTCGCAGTGCCTAATCGAAAAGACGATCCCAGCAAAGCGGAGTTCAGACGGCGCGCCGGCGGGAATGCCGAAGCGTGCCGCAAAGGCTGCAGGATCCAGAACGGTCACAGCGGCATTCGGCCGCTTATAGACAGTGCCGCTCTGCGCCTCCATCCCGGCTGCGATCGAAATCACATGGCCTTGTTCGGAAGGTTCGCGGCTGACTGCCACGACTTCGACAATGCCGGTTGCGCCATTAGCGTGGGCCTGCAAAGCGGTGCGGTCGACCTTCGGCGCATTGATCCGTTCGCAGGCGAAGAGAAAAGCGTCCGTTGCCTTGCCTAGAGCCGCGAAGGCAAGCTTGAATGATGCGGTGTCGCTCTTTCCTGTCGCATCAGCGAAGGCGCGCGAAAAGCTGAGCATGTCTCCCGCCGACAGTCCGGCTTCGATGAAGCGCGCGTGGTCCGCGACGGCGCTTTCGGTGCCCAGCACCACGGCAGAAAATCCTTCATCACCGTTTCTTTCGCGATAGGTGTGATCCCGCGCGACAAAGACATTGCGGTTCGCGATCGCCGTTGCCACGGCCTGTCGGTCGGCGACCGCGAGCGGCTCGAGATAGGTACCGTCGGTGAGGAAGACACAACAGTTTTCCGTTCCGAAGGGATGGATACCCGTCGGCGCAACGGTAAAGCCGAGCAAGGTCAAGCGCGCCCGCGCAACATCGAGGCTCGCGGTCGGCAACACCAGGTGATCGAGCGGATGAGGGCTTGCGGGGGTGTTCTCGGTCATGTCCCGCGCGGTGTGCCTCATTCCTGAAAATGGTTCAAGGGCTTAGCCGGCACCTCGGCGGCGATCGCAGTGCCCGGCCGCGAGGAGCCGACTTGCCGCCGTCAAAAATCATCCTAGCTCATTGCCAGGGGAAGAGACCTTTTCATTGCCCTGGCCGTTATTGCGATAGCAGTTATCGCCGTGCTGATCTGGAACGCGCCAAAGCGGCCGGGCGTCGATCCGACCGAGACCTCCGCGGCTCAGACGGAATGAATCGGGCTGCGGCGCGGCCCCGCTCCGCGACGTGAAATCTGCCTTGGGGGCGGTCAACTTGCGACGATATCGGCCGAATAACGCAATTCGCGCAGCGGTTTTACCCGGCTGGTGGTCTCTGCATAGAGCGGATGCGCCTTGTAGGCGGCGAGCGCTGCCTCGTCTTCGAACTCGGCGTAGACGACCACATCGATTTCGTCCGAGAGCGGATCGACCTTGGTGTTGAGCGTCACCTCGAAACGGCGCGAGTGAGGTATCTTGCCAAGCGCCAGCAGACCCGTACGCACTGCCTCGACGTCCACTTTACGCCGCGCGCTGAAGAAAACGATATGCCGGATCAACCCAGCCTCCTCGACCGTTGGACCGGCGTTCTTTTGTGTCAGCGGGAGCGTGCCGTCAATCGGCAGGATGTCGCGTCGGCGAACCGTGGCGAAGAAGAGAAACTACACCATACTGGTTACATAGTGCACGACGCGCGTCACCTCCCTGATGGTCCTGTCGAGGTAGCGGCCTTGGTTGTAAATGCCGTCCCAGATCAGGAAAAAGGTGACGGCCGTGATGACGATGACATAACGCATGGCTAAAACTAGCGCATATGGGTGGTTGCAACCATAGTGATTCCGGCCCTGCTGGGACCCTTCCCGAATTTTAACGGCCTTTGGTCTGTCTGCCGCAATGCTTGCTGGCCAAACTGGCGATACCGCTGCCGGCGGCTTGGAAAGATAACCCCGCTCGGCTTCGACGACCGCTTCAGGAATCATACCATGCGCAAACGGACGATCTCCCTCATTGCAATTCTTGTCGCTGCAGGCGGCATCTGGCTCAACAACACCTCGCTGCTGTCGAGCCGGCCGGCCGGCACCCCTTCGGTGCTTGCCCATCGCGGCCTGGCTCAGGATTTCGACCGTACGAACCTCGGATCGGAAACATGCACGGCCGATCGCATGCTGACGCCGCGCCATTCCTTCCTCGAAAACACGATTCCCTCGATGGAAGCCGCCTTCGCGCTCGGTGCGGACGCGCTCGAACTCGATGTCCATCCCACTACGGACGGCACGTTCGCCGTCTTCCACGACTGGACGCTGGATTGTCGTACCAACGGCAAGGGAGAAACGCGCCGCCATGCGATGTCCGAATTGAAGACGCTCGATATCGGTTATGGCTACACTGCCGATGGCGGCAAGACCTTTCCGTTTCGCGGCAAGGGTGTCGGCATCATGCCGTCGCTGGATGAAGTCTTGCAGCGCTTCCCGAACCGGCGTTTCAATATCAACATCAAAAGCAACGATCCCAAGGAAGGCGAGATGCTGGCCGCCTGGCTCGCCACATTGACGCCGGCCGAGCGCGCCAATCTGACGGTCTATGGCGGCGACAGGCCTATAGAAGCAGTGAAGGCAGCGTTGCCGGACATGCACACACAGAGCCGCGCGTCCCTGACGCGCTGCATTCTTCGCTATGCTGCGCTCGGCTGGAGTGGCTACGTTCCGGATGCCTGCCGCCAGGGCACCTTGCTCATCCCCGTCAATGTCGCAAAGTGGATGTGGGGCTGGCCCGGCCGTTTTCTCGACCGTATGGACAGCGTCGGCAGCCGCGTCTACCTGCTCGGTCCCTATTCCGGCGGCGGCTTTTCACAAGGCCTCGACGACCCCGCCTCAATCGACCAACTGCCGGACGATTATTCCGGTGGGATTTCGACGGATGCGCTGGATCTGGTCATGCCTGCCGTCAAGCGGCGTTTCGCACCACCTGCCTGAAGAGGCTGCCTGCCCTCAAACGGATCGGCCGTATCGGGACAGTATCTTAACGCTGAGACAGTTTCGAGCCGACGCTCAAATCCTCGCCTCAAAGAGTGATGCGGTACTTGGAAAACCCCGCTTCGCCCTCGCCCGCCGGCTCGATCTTCAGCGACTTCACTTGCGCAATAAACTCTCTCGCCTTGGCGCCGGTCTGGAACACGACGCTGGTTTCCGGCAGCGGCACAAACGACCAGTTGGCATCCGCCGACGGGTTGATGGTGCCTTTGCTGACGATATAGCGCACGATCACGTCGCGGTTGGTGTCGGGCGCTTCGTAGATGATCTTCGAGGCATTGATCTCCGGGAAATTGCCGCCGCCGCCGGCCCGGTAGTTGTTGGTTGCGACGACGAATTTCCGCATGGGATCAATTGGTTTGCCGTCGAACATCAAGTCAATGATGCGGTTCGAGCCGGCGTTCACCAGCCCGCCCTTCGAATCATATTTCGGTGGCTGCGACAGGTCGATCCGGTAGGTGACGCCGTCGATCACGTCGAAATTATAAGACGGGAAGTCGGTGTTGATGAGCGCCTGGTCAGCTTTGCCCGGCTCGATCCGGTTGAAGATGCCGGCCGACATTTCCAGCCATTCCTTCACCTCTGCCCCCGTGATTTCGACGGCGCGCACCATGTTTGGATAGAGATAGAGGTCGGCGACGTTCTTTATGGCGATATCGCCTACCGGCACGTCGGTGTAATAGTCGGCGCCGTTGCGCCCGCCCGCCTTGAACGGTGCCGCCGCCGACAGCAGCGGCATATCCTTCCACTCGGTGTTCTTCAGGATGTCCTTCAAGTACCAGGTCTGCGCCTGGCTCACGATCTGCACCGATGGATCGTCGGCGACCAGCGCAAAATAGGAATAAAGCGGCGCCGAGGTTTTGCCGACCGGCCGACGCACATAGGCAAGCGTCGCCTCGTGGTCCTGTTTGAGCGCGTCGACGATGCGCTGGTCGTCAGCGACGGTCGGCTTGTTCGTCTTGTCGGCCCGCTCAAAGATAGGCCTGGCCTCAGAGGTCGCCGAGACGATTTTCCATGTCGATCCGTCGCGCTCCAGCAACAGATCGATCAGCCCCATATGCGAGCCCCAGAAGCCGGCCATGACGGCGGGCTTGCCTTGCAACGTGCCTTTCGCCGTATCGACGGCCTCCAGCGACTGAAAGTCCTTCTTACCAGGGAAGACCAGATGCTGGTGGCCCGTGAACACCGCATCGATACCTTCGACACCGGCAACGAAGAAGGAGGCATTCTCCATCATGTCGCCTTGCTTCGCGTCGATGCCGGAATGGGAGAGCGCAATGATGATGTCGGCGCCTTCTTCCTTCATCTGCGGCACCCACGCCTTGGCCGCCTCGACGATGTCGCGCGTCTTGACGCTGCCCTCGAGATTTTTCAGGTCCCAGACCATGATCTGCGGCGGCACGAAGCCGATGATGCCGATCCTGATCGGCTGCTCGGCGCCCGACCCGTCTTTGATCTTCCTGTCGAGGATGACGTAAGGTTTGAGATAAAGCTTGTCTTCGCGCGGGTTCGCGGCAAGCTCCGTGCCGCGGATCAAATTCGCGCAGACGAACGGGAAATTGGCTCCGGCCAGCACCTTGTCCATGAACGACAGGCCGTAGTTGAATTCGTGATTGCCGAGCGTCGAGCATTCGTAGCCGAGCAGGTTCATGCCCTTCATGACCGGATGCAGATCGCCGTCCTTCATGCCCCTCTCGTAGGCGAAGTAGTCGCCCATCGGGTTGCCTTGCAGAATGTCGCCATTATCGATCAGCATCGCGTTGGTTGCTTCCTTGCGCACGGCTTCAATCAATGATGCCGTTCGCGACAGCCCCATCGTGTCGTTAGGTTTGTCGGCGTAGTAATCGTAAGGAAGCACGTTCACGTGGATGTCGGTCGTCTCCATAATCCTCAGATGCGCCTGATTGGCTTGAGCCCGGGCGGAGAACGGGTGCAGCATGATCAGCGCTCCGCCGGTGGCGACGCCGGCGAGGAAATCGCGGCGTGAGACGAGGTGGCGCAATTGGGACATTCGTTTCTCTTTCTTCCACGACGTGACAAGTCCTGCCCGAAGCAAAGCTTCGCGCCGAAATCCAGCCGAGTCCAGAAGTCGATTCCATCAAGAGGAGGTGACGCGCCGATGAACGTCCGGCAGCGAACAATCAGCCCTTGTCGTCGTCGCCCTGGGTGATCAGCCGAGCGCTGCGCTGACCGGTGAAGTAGATCCATAGCCAGCTCAGGGAAACCGCAAGCCGGTTACGGAAGCCGATCAGGAAGTAGATATGCGCCAAGCCCCATAGCCACCAGGCAAGCCGGCCGGTGAGCTTGATCCAGCCGAAATCGATGGCCGCGGCGCGCTTGCCGATCGTCGCCAAATCGCCGTCATGCCTGTAGCGGAACGGACGTACCGTTGTTTCGCCGGCGAGCCTGGCCTTGATCGTCGCGGCGACGTGCCGTCCCTGCTGCTTGGCGGCGGGCGCGACGCCCGGCACCAGCCGGCCATCCGGCCGCAGGACGTGTGCTGCGTCACCGATGACGAAAATCTCCGGGTTTCCCGGCACAGTGAGGTCGGGCTCGACAAGCACCCTGCCCGCGCGGTCCGCTGCCGTGCCGAGCCATTCGGCGGCCGGCGAAGCGGCGACGCCCGCCGCCCAAAGAATTGTCCTGGCCGGCAAATGCCTGTCGCCGAAGACGACACCCTCAGCATCGCAGCGTGTAACCGCCCGGCCGAGTTCGACGGTCACGCCGAGTCGTTCGAGCGCCTTCATTGCATAAACGGAGAGCTCCGGCGCGAAATTGGCAAGAACGCGGTCGCCGGCCTCAATCAGCACCACACGCGTCTCGCGCGTGTCGATGTTGCGGAACTCGCCGCGCAGCGTGTCATGCGCCAGTTCGGCAATCGTGCCGGCCAATTCCACGCCGGTCGGCCCGCCGCCGACGATCGCCAGCGTCAGCAGTGCCTGGCGCTTGGCGGGATCGGTTTCCCGCTCGGCCTGCTCGAAAGCCAAAAGAATACGCCGTCGGATGGTGGTGGCGTCCTCCAGCGTCTTCAGGCCCGGCGCGAACGGCTCCCATTCGTCATGGCCGAAATAGGCGTGCCGCGCACCGGTGGCCAGCAGCAGCGTGTCGTAGGCGACCGCTCCGCCATCCTGCAGCAGCACGCGCTTGCCGGTGCGGTCGATGCCAGTCACGGTCGCAAGCAGCGTCGTCACGTCCTTGCGTTTGCGCAGGAGATGGCGGATCGGCCAGGCGACTTCGGAGGTTGCCAGCGCCGTCGTCGCCACCTGGTAGAGTAGCGGCTGAAAGAGGTGATGATTGCGCCTATCGATCATGGTGATGCGCACCGGCGCGCCAGTAAGTGCGCGGGTGAATTCGAGGCCGCCGAATCCGGCGCCTACGACGACGACGTGATGGTTGGCTGTGTTCATCTCACTCATCCCTCTCGCCAAGGCTGATGTAAGTATCCTTGTGCAGTGCAGCAATGCCTGCGCTGCACCTGCCTGGGACTCGTCGCCTGATGTCGTGAATACGCATGCTGCAGACTCATTCCCGGATATAGCCTACGTCCCGGATAGGGCTTGGTCGGAACAGTATATTGCAGGTGAATCATGGCTAAGGATGAAGATGAAGGCTCAGGGCAGTACGCCTCGCCGCCTTGTTTTATGCACGAGCTCGATCCGGAGTTCCAAGCGCCGCTATCCGAATGGACCGATGTCAGGCGCTGGCGCAAGGCCGAGCGCGAGCGGTTGATCGCATCCCGCCTTGCCGTTTCCGCCGACATGCGCACAGCCATGTCGCAGCGCATTGCCGAGGGTCTCGACGCGGTGATCGGCGACATCGCCGGAAGCATGGTCAGCCTCTACTGGCCGTTTCGCGGCGAGCCGGACCTGCGCCCGTGGATGGAAACCGTTAACACGCGGGGTGGCCGAACGGCGTTGCCCGTCGTTGTGGAGAAAGACCGGCCGCTTGTCTTTCGCGCCTATACCCACGGAGACCGGCTGGAGAAGGGCGTCTGGAATATCCCGATACCGGCCGAGGGCGATCCGGTACTGCCCGACATCGTCATTTCGCCGATCGTCGGCATCGATCCCGGACATTTTCGCTTGGGCTATGGCGGCGGCTTCTTCGATCGCACGCTTGCCGCGATGCCGTTCAAGCCGCTGGTCATCGGCGTCGGCTACGAGTTGCAGCGCATCGTGACCATCTACCCGCAGCCGCACGATATTCCGATGGACCGTGTGGTGACCGAGTCATTCAACGTTTAGGCGAGTTTGGGGCCTAGGCGAGTTCGGGGCTTAGGCGAGTTCGGGGCCTAGGCTAGCTCAGGCTTCATTCCAACGGCCGTGCGATCGACGATTTCGCGCAAGGCAAAGGACGAATTGATCTTCGTCACATGCGGCATTGCCGAAAGCCACTCCTTGTGGATGCGTTCGTAGTCGACGAGATCCTTCGCCGCGATGCGCAGGATGTAATCATACTCGCCCGACATTAGATGGCAGGACAGGACGTTCGGGCAGCGCTTTATCGCTGCTTCGAAATCCGACAACGTCTTCTCGAATTGCCCGGACAGCGATATATGCACGATCGCCGTCATCTGGTGCCCAAGTGCAGCGTTGGACAGCCGGGCGTGATAGCCGCGGATGGTTCCGGATTTCTCCAGATTGTCCAGCCGCCGCGAACAGGCCGACTGCGACAGGCCGACCTTTTCGGCGAGCGCTGCATTGGGTATCCGCCCATCCTTCTGCAATGTCTCGAGAATGGCGATATCAATCCTGTCGAGCGGCATTTTTGCGGGTTCCTGCGATAATTCTACTGTTTCGCGCAACGATTATCGAACAGTAGTCTCTTAGGCAAGCGCATTCGCAAACACTTACCGAACGATTCGTGGTTCACTATCTCTAGACAGGGAACAGGCCCTAAAAGGGCCGGATCAGGAGAAAAAAGATGCGCGTCGGTTGCCCCCGGGAAATCAAGAACCATGAATACCGCGTCGGCCTGACACCGGGCTCGGTCCGCGAATATGTCGCGCATGGCCATGAAGTGCTGATCGAGACCGGCGCCGGCGCCGGCATCGGAGCCGACGACAACGCGTACCGCGCCGCCGGCGCCACGATCGCCAAGACGGCCGCCGACGTGTTTGCCAAGTCGGACATGATCGTGAAGGTCAAGGAGCCGCAGCCCAACGAATGGGTTCAGCTCCGCGACGGCCAGATCCTCTACACCTATCTGCATCTCGCCCCGGATCCGGAGCAGACCAAGGGCCTGCTGGCCTCCGGCGTCACCGCAATAGCTTACGAGACCGTCACCGACGAGCGCGGCGGCCTGCCGCTCTTGGCACCGATGTCGGAAGTTGCCGGCCGCCTGTCGATCCAGGCGGGGGCCACGGCGCTGCAAAAGGCCAATGGCGGCCGCGGTGTGCTGCTTGGCGGCGTGCCCGGCGTGCTGCCCGGCAAGGTCACTGTGCTCGGTGGCGGCGTCGTCGGCCTGCATGCTGCACGGATGGCTGCCGGGCTTGGCGCCGACGTCACCATCATCGACCGCTCGATCCCGCGCCTGCGTCAGCTCGACGATATCTTTGGAGGCCGCGTCCACACCCGCTACTCGACCGTCGAGGCGCTGGAGGAAGAATGTTTTTCGGCTGACATCGTCGTCGGCGCCGTGCTGATCCCGGGGGCAGCCGCGCCCAAGCTGGTGACGCGCGAAATGCTCTCGGGCATGAGGAAAGGCGCCGTGCTGGTCGACGTCGCCATCGACCAGGGCGGCTGCTTCGAGACCTCGCACGCCACCACCCATGCCGAGCCGACCTATGCGGTCGACGGCGTCATCCACTATTGCGTCGCCAACATGCCGGGTGCGGTGCCGGTCACATCGGCCCACGCGCTCAACAATGCGACGCTGCACTATGGCCTGCAGCTCGCCGACAAGGGCCTCAAGGCGCTGGTAGACGACCACCATCTGCGCAACGGGCTGAACGTCCACAAGGGCAAGATCACGAATCGCGCAGTGGCCGAAGCACTCGGCTATGAGCTGGTCGAGCCGAAGGCCGTTCTCGCGGCCTGAGCTGTCCGAATCTGCCTCTCCAGTGCCCGTCGGTTTCGTCCGACGGGTTTTTCTTATGTCGAAAAACTGAAAAGTGTCGGGCGCGCGGAATAACCCGACAACAAAAAAGCGGAGCCAAAGCCCCGCTTCCTCGGTTGTCGAGATTTCCGCCGGTTCATCCGCGGTCGGCAAATCGATCGACCATCCCTCTCTATCGCAAGAATACGACGGGAGTACGACAGCCCAAGCCGGTGCAGCCTATCCGGTTACACCCGGTCTATCCGACACTGATAGCAATTGTTGCGCGCCGAGCGGATGTGGACGTAAGCAATGTCGTCGCTTTCGAACAACGTCTCCGCCCGTGCCGCGATGGCATCGGTCGGAATGACGCCGCCGCTGCCATAGACGATGCGGTCGTCCTTGCCGTAGCCGCGCACGATGTATTCGCCGCTTTCGAGCATATCGGGAGGCGTTTTCCCCTCGGCGGCGCGTTCGCATTCCTCCGCATGCAGAAAGATCGGCCCGGTTTCGGCATAAGGCTGCAGTTCCGGAAAAGGCCGATAGGCCAGAACAAGATAGGCTTCTCCCGCAGCAACATTCTTCAGGCAATGACGGCAGGGCACGCCGTCGCCATCCGAAATCTTCCGCTCTGGCTTCAAGCCATAAGCATCAGGCCCGCCGCGCTGAAGTGCGCGGACCGCATCGGTTGGCAAGGCTTTGAATTTCAGCGTCATGGCTAAATCTCCGGTGTCGTTGACCGGAAATTATGCTCGCAAGACAGAGCTTCCCACCCGATTCCTGCCGAAATGGATCAGTCCATCAGCGCGTCGAGACCGCGAACCAGACCCTTGATCTGCTGTACCCGTCTGATGGCGAGCAGCGTGCCCGCCACGTAAGGCGCCGCGGACGAGCCGGCGTCGTGGCGGATAGTCAGCCGCTCGTCTGGCAGGCCGAACAACGCCTCGCAGGACAGGATGTAGGACGGCAGGCGAAGGGCGTGCACTTGCACACCCTCGCCCGTGCCGACCGCAGCACCGCGTGTAGCCGGCACGCCGGAGACCTCGGAGACCGGCTTTGCCGTCGAAGCCTTGCGGATGTCGGCCAGCGCTTCAGCAAGTTCCCGCGCGGTACCGGAGGGCGCGTCGGGCTTCTTTGCACTGGCATAATCGATGACCTCGACATCCGGCACGTATTTTGCCGCCATAAGTGCAAACCGCTTCATCAGCGTAGCGGTGATGGAAAAGTTGCCGGCGGCAACGACGCCGACGCCGTGGGCGCGCGCCGCGGCGTCGATGTCGGCATAGTCGGCAGCACCCAGTCCCGATGTGCCGATCACAGCGTGCCGTCCCTTGTCGATGGCGAGCAGCACATGGTCTTTCACGACATGTGGCTTGGTGAAGTCGACCAGTACGTCCGACGGCGCCTCCAGCGCCTCGGCCAGCGAGGCCGAAACGGAGATACCATTAGCCGGCATGCCAACCAGCAGGCCGGAATCCTGCCCCGCGCCGCTACGTGACACAGCCCCGGCCAGCGCCATGTCACCTTGCGCCCCGATCGCCGGAACCAGCGCCTTGCCGACCCAACCGGTCGCGCCGGCCATTACCACGCGAATTGCCATCGTGCGATCCTCCATCACCATCGGTTTTTAGACGACAGCGATATGGAAAGAGCCCGGCTCATTCAAGTCGGGCTCGCCTTTGAATATTGATCCAGACCCTGAACGGCTAGATCATTTTAACGGATGAAGTCGTCGAAGCGGCGCAGCGTCACCCGGCGATTTCGCCAGTTCTCATTCTGCGTCTGCACGAGCAGGAACTCCTCGCCGTAGCCGACGGTTTCGAGCGCATAGCCGGGCACACCGAATTCACGCAGCAAGGTGCGCTTCAGCGAGGCGGCACGTTGTTCGGACAAAATCTGATTCGACTGGAAGGAGCCCACAGCATCGGTAGGGCCTTCGATCAGCACGCGGGCACCCGGATCGCGCCGCAGAACGCGCTGAAGTGCATCGGCGATGTTTTCGATCTTGGCGTATTGCGATTCGGAAATGGCAGCCGAGCCGAAGGCGAAATTGATCGACTGGATATCGATAGAGCGGACCATGCGCCGCAAGTCCGGCCGCTTCTTGAATTCGCGGATGGTGACGCGCTGATTCGGGCGCAGCTTCACCCGGGGCGCGGCTTCAAGCTGGCGCTCGATCGTGGCGGCCGAAGGCGTGGTCGCCTGGGCAACGGCAAGGGTCGGCATGGCGAGTGCCGCAACCAGCACGGCGGCAAATGTGCGTCGGGTCAGCATGTCTTTTCTCCTTCGGCCCTCGGCCGCATTGTGATGCCGACAAGATGGCAAAGACTAGCTGAAGCTTGGATGAACGAGCCTGAAAATCAGGGCCGCATGACGCTGGCCGCGCGCTCGGCAAAAGGCATCGGATGTACGACCTCCTTTTTTTGCGCCACCGGCGTGAAGCCGAGTTTTTGATAAAGCGGCAAGGCTGCTGGGTGATCAAGGGTGCAGGTCTGCACCGTCACCCGCTTGGGTCCGTGCGCCCAGGCTGCGGCGATTGCCGCACCGAGGAACCAGCGGCCAATGCCTTGCCCGGTCGCGTGCTCCATCATGCCGAAATAAGCGAGTTCCACTTCCTCCGGCAGATGCGGCTTGAGGTCGAAGAAGCCGGCCGGCGCGCCGTCGAGATAAAGCACCCTGATGTCGCGGTCCTCGCGATGGATGCCCGCCGCAAGCTCCTCGTCATTCAGTCTCAGCACGTTGACCCAGTGCCATTTGCGGCCGACCCGATCCATCAAATAGCGGTAGAAATGCAGCGGAATGTCTTTGGTCTTGAGCAGCGCGATCTGGCGGTTGTACGGCAGCGGCGGCGAATAGGCAGGCGGCACATGCATTTCGAGAAATGTCACGGTGACGTCGATGTCTTCCAGCGCTCCGTTTTTCATCACCGTCGGTCCTTGCCCGTCACGACGGGCGTGGCGGAAAGCCCACCCCATTCCGTCCATGACCCGTCGTAAAGCCTGTTTTCGGCATGGCCAAGCGTCTCCAGGGCCAGCGTGATGGCTGCCGCGGTGACCCCCGAACCGCAGGAGGTGACGACCGGCTTCGACAGATCGATGCCGGCCTCCTCGATCACTTTGCGCAGCCTGTCCTTGGGCAGCAATTCGCCGTTTTCCGAAAGCGCCGAAAACGGCACGTTGTGCGCGCCCGGCATGTGGCCGGAGCGGATGCCGGGGCGCGGCTCCGGCTCGGTGCCGGCAAAACGGCCAGGCGAGCGTGCGTCGGCGATCTGGCTCTCCCCCGTCTCGACGATCCGGCGCATGTCGGCAAGGCTGGCGACGCGGGCGGCATCGAAGTTGGCATAAAACACGCAAGGCGCGATCTTCGTCGGCTCCGCCGTCACCGGCCGTCCGGCGGCTTTCCAACGATCGAAACCGCCGTCGAGTATATAGACCTGGAACACGCCCATAACGCGAAACAACCACCAGGCGCGCGGTGCAGAAAAGAACCCTGGCCCGTCATAGACAACAATCGTGTCGTCGGCCGAAATGCCCGTCGCGCCGACATATTGGGCAAAATGCTGCGGCGACGGCAGCGTGTGAGGCAGAGCCGCGTCGGGGTCCGAAACCGCATCCTGGTCTAGGAAGCGGGCGCCTGGAATATGCGCTGCGTCATACTCGGCGCGCGCGTCGCGCTTTTGCGCCGGCAGATACCAGGACGCGTCGACGATCGTCAGCCCAGGCTCGCCGAGCCGCTTCTGCAACCAATCGGCATCGATGGTGAAAGGACTGTCGTCGGCCATCTTTTCTCTCCTGTCCCGCCTGTCCCAGTCCTATATCAGGCTGGCGGCATCGGGCCAAAGCGAATGCGGAAGCGCCGGTTCTCGCGGCCCTTCTTCTCGATCTTGCCGATATGGATCTCGCCGATTTCGCCGGTGCTCCTCACATGGGTACCGCCGCAAGGCTGGCTGTCGACCGAAGCATTCTCGCCGATGCAGACCAGCCTGATCTTTCCCGTGCCGGCCGGCGGCCGCACATTCTTGGATTTCACCAGGCTTGGATTGGATGCCAGCTCCTCGTCGGAGATCAGCCGGGTGAAGATCGGGTGGTCGGCCCGCACCAGTTCCATCAGCCTGGCCGTCACGTCTTCCTTGGTGAAGCCGGCATCCGGGATGTCGAAATCGATACGGCTGTCGTCCTCGGAAACCGCGGCACCGGTGATCGGGAACGGACAGACGACGGTAAGCAGATGGCAGGCCGAGTGCATCCGCATCAGCAGCTGCCGCCGCGGCCAGTCGATGGCGAGCCTCATCCGCTCGCCCAACCGTGGAACCGCCTGCTCCGGCGCCGGCACATGGATGATCTCGTCCTTGGTTTCGCCGGTGATCGTAGCGGCAATCGCAATGCCGGTGCCGTCGGTGCGTTCGAGGCTGCCAGTGTCGCCCGGCTGCCCGCCCGATGTGGCGTAAAACACGGTCCGGTCCAGAATGATGCCGCCGCGATCGTTGACTGCGACGACGGTGGCGTCGGCCGTCCCCAGATAGGCGTCGTCACGAAACAGCGCTTCGGTCTTGTGCGCCATCACGCGACCCTTTCGAACGGCACCGAAATCGTGCTCCGTTGCTCCATCCAGCCCGGCACCGGCAGCTTCTTTTCGCGCAGGAATTCAGGATTGAACAGCTTCGACTGATAGCGCGTGCCGTAGTCGCAAAGCATGGTCACGATGGTTTGGCCGGGGCCTAGCTCGCGCGCCAGGCGAATGGCGCCGGCAATGTTGATACCGGTCGAACCGCCAACGCAAAGTCCCTCCTCCTGGATCAGGTCGAATACGATCGGCAGTGCGTCCTCGTCGGGGATCTGGAAGGCAAAATCGGGTGTAAAGCCTTGGAGGTTGGCGGTGATCCGCCCCTGCCCGATGCCTTCGGTGATCGAACTGCCCTCGGATTTCAACTCGCCGCTGGTGTAGAAGGAATAGAGCGCAGCCCCCAGCGGATCGGCCAGTGCGATCTTGACCTGGCTGTTCTTGGCCTTCAGCCCGAAGCCAACGCCTGCCAGCGTGCCGCCGGAACCGACCGCCGACACGAAACCATCCACCTTGCCGCCGGTCTGGTTCCAGATTTCTTCGGCTGTGGTGCGGATATGGCCGTCGCGGTTGGCGACATTGTCGAACTGGTTGGCCCAGATCGCGCCGTTCGGCTCGGTCTTCGCCATTTGCTCGGCCAGCCGGCCCGACAGCTTCACGTAGTTGTTCGGGTTCTTGTAGGGCACGGCTGGCACTTCGATCAGCTCGGCGCCGAGCAGTTTGATCGTATCCTTCTTCTCCTGGCTCTGGGTATCGGGAATGACGATCACCGTGCGGTAGCCGAGCGCCTTGGCAACCAGTGTCAATCCGATGCCGGTATTTCCGGCCGTCCCTTCGACGATGACGCCGCCGGGCCGCAGCAGCCCGCGCTGTTCCGCATCGCGGATTATGAACAGGCCGGCGCGGTCCTTGACCGACTGCCCGGGATTCATGAATTCGGCCTTGCCCAGAATCTCGCAGCCGGTTGCTTCCGAGGCCTTGTTGAGGCGGATCAGGGGCGTGTTGCCGATCACGTCGATCACAGAACGGGGCATGGAGATTCCTTTGTGGGTGCGGCGAAACCCTAGAAACCCGACGCTTCGGTTTCAAGGCAAGAATTTGCCTGGTCCAGTCGCATTTCGCACACTGCAATTGCTGCAGCCAGGAGCGCCCGGCCGGCATTCATTTCAACCATGTACCGAAAAGCACTCTTTTCATTCGATTTCTTCACCGCTAGAGCACAGGCTAAGAAGAGCCGGCGGGGCGCAGCATGACACTCTATCGGGCCAATCCGAAGCATGGCGTCGCCTGGATTACGGGCGGCAGCAGCGGTATCGGCCGTTCGCTGGCCAAGGATCTTGCCGCTCAGGGCTATGTCGTCGCAGTGACTGCGCCCGATGACCATCCGATCGATACGCTCATCGTCGAAACGGCGCAGATGGCGGGCCGTGTCGTAGCCTTTCCCTGCGACGTGACCGACGAAAAACGCATGGCAAAGACGGTTGCAGCGATCGAGAAAGATCTCGGTCCGATCGTGTTGGCAGTGTTCAACGCGGGAAGCTATATCGCAACGCCGGGCGAGGATCTTGTCGCGCGCAATTTCCGTCGGTCTTTCGAAGTGAATTATTTCGGCATCATCAATGGCCTGCTGCCGGTCATCGAACGCATGCGCGTGCGCTCGCGCGGCCATGTCGTGCTGATCGGTTCGGTCACCGCCTATTTCGGCTGGCCCACCACCGCCGCCTATGGCGGCACCAAGGCGGCAGTCAATATCTTGGCCGAGTCGCTGAAATATGATTTCGACAAGATGAACGTCCGCATCCAGGTGATGAATCCAGGCTTTGTCGACACGCGGCTGACCGAGAAGAACTTCCTGCCGATGCCGGGCTTGATGCCGGTCAATCTGGCCTCGCGCCGCATCGCGCGAGGCATCGAATGCGGTGGCTTCGAAGTCACTTTCCCACGCCGCCTGAGCTGGACACTGAAGCTGCTCAGGATACTGCCGAGGCCGTTCTGCCGATGGGTGATCAGCACGGTCACCCGCTGGAATGCGCGGCCGCTGAATTTCGACCGCAAGCCACCGGTCGAATAGGATCCGTGATGGGCCGACGGATCATGTTTGCGGTGCTGGGGCTTGTCCTCATCCTTGTCCTGGCCTTGGCGCTTGGTCCGCGCGTCCTCGTCGAAACCACAATCCGTTTCGATCCCTCAGTGATCGGCGACGATCCGCAGGCCTATCTGGCGCGCCAGGAGGCGGCCGTGCCCGGCATCCGCGACGGGCTGGACAAGGAAATCATCTGGGCCGACCCGATGGTCCATGCCAAGACGCCATTCGCGATCGTTTACATCCACGGTTTTTCTGCGTCGAAGGGCGAGATTCGTCCATTGCCCGACGAGGTGGCCGACCAGCTTGACGCCAATCTTTTCTACACGCGCCTGAGGGGACATGGACAGGATGGCGCCGCGATGACGCAAGGCAGCGTCGGTGCCTGGATCAACGACTACGAGGAAGCGCTCGCTATCGGCCGAGCGATCGGCGACAAGGTGATCGTCATAGCCACCTCGACCGGCGGCTCGCTGGCGGCGTGGGCCGCGACGCAGCCAAGCGCATCGAACAGCGTCGCGGCGATCGCATTCATCTCGCCGAATTTCGGCGTCAAGGCTTCCGGCGCCGAATTGCTGACCCTACCGTGGGGCAGACAGATCGTCGAGCTCGTCGCCGGCAAGGAGCGTAGCTTCGTGCCACGCAACGCGCTGCATGAAAGGTTCTGGACCTAACGCTACCCGATCGCCGCGACATTGCCGATGGCGGCGCTGACAGAGCTTGCCTACGGCGCGCCGGTGGAGAAGACGTCCATCCCTGCCCTGTTCATCTTTTCGGATTCGGACAAGGTGGTACGACCAGATCGCACCCGCGAAATCGCGGCTCGCTGGGGCGCCGCACATGAATTGGTGCCGGTCGACGATACCGGCGACCCCGACAACCACGTCATTGCGGGTGACGCGGCTGTCGCCATCGACCACGGCTTTCCTGGCGCAGCGGATTGTCGTGTGGGTCGAGGCGGTGGTGAAGTAACCAAAGGCCTCAAAGCAAAAGGGCGCCCGGAGCATCACTCCGGGGGCCCTTTTCAATCGTGAGTGACCAAGCCAAGCTTGGCCGACCGCAACACGGTCAGGCTATGCGGCCCGCGCTGCCGGCCGCTTACCGCCGAAGCGGCGCTTGTTGTTGCCCTTGAAGGGCTTGGCGCCTTCCGGCTTGCGCTCGCCCGCAAAGGCTGGCTTGTCGCCTAACCGCTTCTTGCCGAAGCCGTTGTTTGCGCCGCCGGGCCGCCTGCCGTCGCGACGGCCATTGTGGTCGTTGCGATCATTGGCCGGTTCGAAACTACGCTCGTTCTTCTCGGCGGGATTGCGCTGTGGATCGGGGCTGCCGAGATGGTCGGCAACGATCGGCAGCTTGGTGCGGATGATGCGCTCGACCTGGCGCAGCTTGCTGTTTTCGGACGGGTCGCAGAGCGTGATGGCGATGCCGTCCATGCCGTTACGGCCGGTGCGGCCGATGCGGTGGACATAGCTCTCCGCCTCGTCCGGCAGGTCGAAATTCACCACATGGCTTATGCCCGGCACGTCGATGCCGCGCGCCGCAATGTCGGTCGCCACGAGAATGCGCACCGAACCCTCGCGGAAATCGTTGAGTGCCTTCTGGCGAGCGTTCTGCGACTTGTTGCCGTGGATGACGGCGGCCTTGAAGCCGTCACGCTCGAGATCCTTTGTCACCCTGTCGGCGCCATGCTTGGTGCGCGAAAAGATGATGACGGACTTCATCGCCTCGTCGGCAAGCATGTTGGCCAGCACCTGACGCTTCTGCTTGGTGCGGGCAAAGACGACGCCCTGCACGATCTCGGCGGCCGCGGTGCTGTGAGGAGCGACTTCGACGCGAATCGGGTTCTTCAGCAGGCCTTTCGCCAGTTCGGCGATTTCGGCCGGCATGGTTGCCGAGAACAGCACCGTCTGACGGTCCGGCGCCGTCGCCCTAGCGATGCGCTTGACGTCGTTGATGAAGCCCATGTCGAGCATGCGGTCGCCTTCATCGAGCACCAGCCATTTGGTGTCGGCAAGCACGAGGTCGCCTTCACGCACCAGGTCGGTCAGCCGACCTGGCGTTGCGATCAGGATGTCGACGCCGGGCGCAACCTTCTTCACCTGGCTGAAGCGCGAGACGCCGCCAAGCACCAGCGCTGTCGAGACATGCGCGCCCTTGGCAAGCAGCTTGATCATCTCCTCGATCTGCACGGCGAGTTCGCGCGTCGGCGCCAGGATCAGTGCGCGGGCTGTCTTCGGCCGGCGCTTGGTGCCAAGTGCGATGATCTTCGACAGGATCGGCAGCGCGAACGCCGCGGTCTTGCCCGAGCCGGTCTGGGCGATGCCGAAAATGTCGCGGCCTTCGAGCTGCGGCGGGATCGCCTGGGCCTGGATCGGCTTCGGATCGGTAAAGCCGGCGGCATTCGTGGCCTTGAGCAGTGCGCCGGTAATTCCAAGTGCGGCGAAACCGTTCAGTTCCCCAGCGTCCTTACCGGTCAAAGTGTTTTCATTGGTCAAAATATTCTTCTTTCATGCGGCTCCTGGCCGCAAACATCAATGGCGGCAGGGCGCAACCTGCCGTCGAAAATTGTCATGAAACGACAAGGCGGGCGGACGTTATCGTCCGCACGGCAGCGCTGTCGTGCCCGCAGGCATCATGCCACGGGGCTTTTTCGCCACCTTGCCGATATGTCGGGAAGAGGGAAAACAGACGCAACCAGTCTCATTCATCGAGAAGGCCGGATTATCCCGGCCCAAGCGCCTATGCCGCCGCATATGGCCCAGTTCGCATCGAAATGCAAGGGGCCTGATGCTGCAGCGCAGCAAAAGCCATTAGGAAGCGGCGCTTGCGCTCTCCCCCGGGCATGATTACCACAATCCAGCTTTCCGTTTCGGGGACCGGTCATGAAGGACGTGCTGAAGGAACTCGAGCGCCGCCGCGAGATCGCCCGCATGGGCGGCGGCCAGGCCCGCATCGACGCCCAGCACAAGAAGGGCAAGCTGACTGCCCGCGAACGCATAGACGTCTTTCTCGACGAGGGTTCGTTCGAGGAGTTCGACATGTATGTCGAGCACCGCTCGACCGATTTCGGCATGGAGAAAACCAAGATCGCCGGAGATGGCGTCGTCACCGGCTGGGGCACCGTCAACGGTCGCCCGGTCTATCTTTTCGCCAAGGATTTCACCGTGTTCGGCGGCTCGCTGTCCGAGGCGCATGCCGAAAAGGTGGTCAAGGTGCAGGAGATGGCACTGCGCAACCGCGCGCCGATCATCGGCCTCTACGACGCCGGCGGCGCCCGCATCCAGGAAGGCGTGGCGGCCCTCGGCGGCTATGCCGAGATCTTCCAGCGCAATGTTCTGGCCTCCGGCGTCATCCCGCAGATTTCACTGATCATGGGCCCTTGCGCCGGCGGCGACGTCTATTCGCCGGCCATGACCGACTTCATCTTCATGGTCCGCGACACCTCCTACATGTTCGTCACCGGGCCGGATGTGGTGAAAACCGTCACCAACGAGACGGTCACCGCCGAAAGCCTCGGCGGCGCTTCCGTCCACACAACGAAGTCCTCGATCGCCGACGGAGCCTACGACAATGACGTCGAGGCGCTGCTGCAGATGCGCCGGCTGGTCGATCTGCTGCCCGCCTCCAACACGGCGGAAATTCCCGAGATCGAATGCTACCAATCGGTCACCGATCACGATCTGTCGCTCGACCGGCTGATTCCCGACAATGCCAACAAACCTTACGACATCAAGGAGTTGATCCTTAAAATTGCCGACGAGGGTGACTTCTTCGAGATCCAGCAGAATTTTGCGAAAAACATCGTCACCGGCTTCGGCCGTGTCGAAGGCCGCACAGTCGGCTTCGTGGCCAACCAGCCGATGGTGCTGGCCGGCGTGCTCGATTCGGATGCCAGCCGCAAGGCCGCGCGTTTCGTGCGCTTCTGCGACTGCTTCTCGATCCCGATCGTCACCTTCGTCGACGTGCCGGGCTTCCTGCCCGGCACCGCGCAGGAATATGGCGGGTTGATCAAGCACGGCGCCAAGCTTCTGTTCGCCTATGCCGAAGCGACCGTGCCAAAGATCACCGTCATCACCAGAAAGGCCTATGGCGGCGCCTATGATGTCATGGCGTCAAAACATCTGCGCGGCGATATGAACTATGCCTGGCCAACGGCGCAGATTGCGGTGATGGGCGCCAGGGGCGCGGTCGAGATCATCTATCGCAAGGACATCGGCGACGCGGAGAAAATTGCAGCACACACAAAGGCTTACGAGGATCGCTTTCTATCGCCCTTCGTTGCCGCCGAGCGCGGCTATGTCGACGAGGTGATCATGCCGCATTCGACCCGCCGCCGCATCGCCCGCGCGCTCAGGATGCTGCGCAACAAGGATATGCAAAACCCTTGGAAGAAACACGACAACATCCCGCTGTGAGGGGCTGATGTCGCGCCTGGTCCTCTACATGGGAGCGCGTTTCGGCAGATTTGCCATCCTGCTCTTCGCTCTCCCGCTGTTCTGCCCAATAGTCCTGTGGTTCTGGCTCCTCGATTGGCATCCGCTCGCCGTCATCGCGACTGGTGCTGTTGCAATCCCGGCCGCGATGCTGGCCATCGTTCTGTTGATCGGAACATTGTTCGCCGGTTTTCGACCCAGCAAGGTCAAGGGGATTACTCGGGAATCAGCCCCGAAGCTGTGGGCTGTCTGGGAGAGTATTGCCGGCAAACACCGCGCCAGCCGAACGAGGATCATCCTGAGCGACGATCTCAACGCCAGCGTCGGTGAAGAGCGGCCGTTTCTAGGCTTGCTTGGTCGCAGGGCGATTCTCACCATCGGCCTGCCATTGCTCGCAGCGACCGACCAAAAGGCATTTGCGGCGATCTTGGCTCATGAGGACGCCCATCTGAAAAACAAAGATACAAATGGCGGACTCAACCTGGCCGAACTCGAGAAAAGCTTCGATCTAATCTTCGACTTCGCTCCTCCGGGGAAAACCGTTTCAGGCAGCCTGTTCTACTGGATGCTTGGTCCGCTGTCGCGCACTCTGGAGCGCGAAGAAATACGGTTGTCGCGACGAGCGGAAATTGACGCAGATCGCCATGCAGCGACGTCCGGCGACGCACATGATGCGGCCCGCGCCCTGCTTCTGATCGGTGCCGCCAGTGCGTTCTTCGATGATCAAGTCTATAGCCCGCTCCAGCGTGAACTGCTTGGCGCCATGGCTCCGCCCCGTCCACCACTCGAAAGGGTCCTGGCGGCCGCCGCTCACTTGTCGAGACTTCCCATTCTGCAGGAGTATGCTCAAAAAGCGTGGGACGCGCGAGATAACGAAAGTGCGGACCATCCGCCCTGGTCCGAACGTCTGATTGCTCTTGGATTTAGCTCGGCTCCAGAGATAGAACCAATTCTGGTTTCTGCCTTGTCGAGCCTGCTGAGCGATGCGTTCGTCGCCGAACGCGTCCGCCATTTCGACGGCGAATGGACATCGAA
The DNA here is from genome assembly GCF_040322135.1 of Mesorhizobium sp. M0189. Lineage (NCBI taxonomy): Bacteria > Pseudomonadati > Pseudomonadota > Alphaproteobacteria > Hyphomicrobiales > Phyllobacteriaceae > Mesorhizobium > Mesorhizobium sp. M0189. The sequence continues at coordinate 32,954 of NZ_JAMYSW010000020.1, read as the reverse complement.
CATCGCCGACGACCTCGATCGATAGCTATCCACCTGGAACCACTGCGGCGAATGCCTCAGTCGGTGGCCTATTCCTCTTCCGCAGCACCGAACCCGGCCCCCATCGTCGCGCGGGCAGCGCCCGACCACGGCGTGGCGTGATTGTCGATGCGCATCTGGAAGATAAAATAGGTCGGCGAGCAGAAGCCGATGCCTTTCACCTTGCCGATACCGGGCGTATCGGGTGGCAGCGACTGGCACATGTAATCCTCGCGGCAGAAATGGTCGGCCGAGCAGGCAGGACGATTGCCGCGATTGACGGCACCGCCCAGGCACTGGTCGAAATTATTGGTCGCCACGCAGGTGTCGAATTTTTTGCCGCCGACCAGCCCGCAAATCTCGTTCGGCATCGGCTTGCCCGGTTTGAAGGCGGCAAAGCTGCGATCCCGGTCGTCGCAGCCGCGATAGGCGATACCCGCCGGCACGCCGATCTTTGGCGGTCGGCAGGTGTAGCCGGCACGCGAAATGCTTGGCGCGAACGCCGCGAACTGGCCGGTGATGGTATAGCGGTCATTGAAAGGCTGTGCCGGGTTGCTGGCGATCGAGCCGGTCAGGCATGGATGGCCGGAAAACATGTTTTCGCTGTCCTTGGGCAGCAGGCATTGCGCCAGCTTGGTGCGCACGCCGGACACGGTCGCCAGCGGCGTGCAGACGGTGCCGCCGCCGCATTGCCGAGTCGCGCCAAAGCGGGCCGCATCCGCCGGCATCAGGCACGGCATCGCCATCTCGGCCGGCGAATAGGCGATCTGTCCAGCATCGCTCCATGTCGCCGGCGGCGCGAAGGACAGCGGGCGGAAGCGGTTCGGTTCCTTGCCGTCGGCAGTCGCGTGCAGCCAGGCGACGCGACGCGGGATGTCGGCGTGGAGATGCGGCGAGATGCCGACCTCGATGCGGTTGAGCGGCGAGGTCGTCTTGTCATCGAGGCCGATGAAATGGAAACCGGCGGTCGAGCCCGCCTGATGGCAGCCTTGGCAGGCGCCGTTGTCCAGCCGCTCGACCAATGCCTCTGGCGTGCGCACCAGCTTCAGCGCAGAGAAATCGAGCCCTTCGAAATCCGCGGGCTGGAACAGCGGCGTGAACGGGTGGTTGGCCTGCCTTGCGCTGCCGAAGGTCGACCACGAAATGACCTTCCTTGCCAAAAACTCATCGGGGATTTGGTAGACGCCGAGATCGACCGCCGCAACATTGGTGCGGACATAGTCGGCAAGTCTTGCTTTCAGCGCGGCGTCTTCGGCAAGACGTGCCATGTCGGGCGTGTTTTCCAGCGGCTTTTCGCTGACAGCCGTTCCGTCGATGCCGAAAATTCGCATGAGATAGGCAGCCTGCCCGCCGAATTCGGTCTCCTGGCCGGAGGGGAAGCGGACCACTTGCGCATTGAGCTCGAGCTGCTTGAAGGTGAGCGCCGCTCTTTCCAGCGGCCCACCGATCAGCCAGCCGGCATCGACGCTCTCGTCGAGCTGTGGTGCCCAGCGTCCGGCGACGCCGACACAGCCGCCATCGACATCCGGCGTGGCATTGTAGACGGCACTGAAATTGAACGGCAGGCGCGAGGCCAAAACCTTGCCGTTCTTCTTGAAGCTGTAGGCGAGGCGATAGATGAAGCGCACTTCGCCGCAACTCCCGTCGCCTTTCAGCGCGGCGAAGTCGCGCCGGTCGAGCCGGTTGACCACGCCGACGAGACGGAAGCGCGCTGCGTCGGTCCTTAGCCAGCGCATGTCCATGACACGGCCAACATTGCCGTCGGTCACCTCGTACAGCGGCCGGCCGCCGGCCTTCATCTCGGTCCGCAATGCTGCGACGTCGCTTGCAATCGTTTCGACGATCGCGTGGTAAGCCGGCGCCTTGTCATAAAGCGTCTTCAAATCGCCCTTGCCGTCGACGCCGAAAATGCCGGCGAAGCCAAAGCCCTTGGCATCGAGAGCAGCAAGTACCGCTGGATCATCGACGATGGTCACCGGCTGCTCAGCGGCATTCGCCGACAGTGTCGCCAAAGCGGCCATGACGAGCGTGGTGAAAAGGAGTGCAATGCGTCTCATCGAAGGTCCGGCTGGCTTTCGATCAATTCCCGCAGCACTGGCACCAGAGCCGACGGTAGATCCTCGGCGATCAAGCCGGGCCCGAAACGACGGCCGGCCTCGGCGTGGATCCAGACCGCCGCGCAGGCAGCCTGGAAGGCCGCCATGCCTTGCGCCAGCAATCCGGCCGCGATCCCCGACAGAACGTCACCAGAGCCAGCCGTGGCCAGCCACGGCGCACCGTTGGCATTGATCGCGGCCCTGCCGTCGGGCGCCGCGATCACCGTGTCGGCACCCTTGTAGACGACAATGGCATTGGCGCGCTTTGCTGCTTCGCGCGCCTTGGTCACTTTGGACTGTTTTTTGTTCCCAGCGATATCTGGAAAAAGCCTGGCGAATTCACCCTCATGTGGCGTCAGCACCAGTGCCGGTGACCATGTCTGACGCGCTGCGTCGAACAGTGCCTGAGGCTGAAGCGCCAACGAGGTGATGGCGTCGGCATCCAGAACGATGGCACTGGCGTGAATTTCAGGCGTAGCCGCTGATGCGCGGGTCAGATCCGCGATCGCCGCAATCAACTGCAATGCGAAATCGCCGACCTTGGGTTTCGGCCCGAGCCCCGGTCCGAACACCAGCGCCTCGGGATGCCGCGCCACGAGGAATTCCTGCACCTCTTCGAGCGAGCCGGCCTCGCGCAGCATGATCGAGGTCAGATGCGCGGCGTTCACCTGCATGGCGTTTCCAGGTGAAAGCACAGTTACTGCCCCTGCCCCACTGCGAGCCGCGGCCATGGCCGACAACCTCGCTGCGCCCGTCGCACTCGGTCCGCCGGAAAAGACAGCAACATGGCCACGCTTGTATTTATGCGAATCGACAGCCGTTCTCGGGAAGTACCATCGCAGCCAAAGTTCCGGTGTGTTCTCGAACGCCGTGACCTTGAGCTGATCGATGATCCCATCCGGAATGCCGATATCGGCGACGATGATCTCGCCGCACAGCTCGCGCCCCGGCATCAGCAGATGGCCTGGCTTTTTCCGCACGAAAGTCACCGTGACCTCGGCCTGGAAGTGAGCGTTAGTCAAGCCGGTCTCGCCTGACACACCCGAAGGCAAATCGATCGAGACCACCGGGACGCGCTCAGCGCTGCTCAAGCCTGAGACGGCCAACGCATGCATCGAAATGTCCTTGGACAGTCCCGCGCCGTAGAGTGCGTCCACGACCACTTCACCCGCTTCCGGGTAGCAATGGCCAATGTGTTCCACGGGCAAGTTGCAGGCATCAGAGGCCAACGCGGCATCGCTTCCGGGTTTCTGCTTGCCTTCGGCCCAGACGGCAACGTTCATGCCGGCCTCTGCCAACAACCGCGCCACGACATAGCCGTCGCCGCCATTGTTGCCGGGGCCGCACAGGACATGGACGCGTCTCGCCTGGGGATAGCGCGCCAGGACGACGGCAGCGACCGCTTCGCCGGCGCGCCGCATGAGGCCGAAGCCATCGAGTGGCCCGGCCGCAATCGCCAGCCGATCGGCCTCGGCCATTTCAGACGGAGACAAAAGTTCGTTGCTCATGGAATATCAGGCGACATGCACATCATTTCCCCAAGCATTGTCCAGTTTTTGATCCGACGCAAACAACGAAGGTCCCTAAGCAAAGTTGGCGGCGTACCTCGTTCGGGACGACGGCGCGCAGCTGCTCATGAAATATCCGATCTGCCCAATTTTTGTGCGGACGGTAGGACCGGCGGTGTGTAGGCTCGCGGTGTTCATGGCGCATCCGACGTAGCGAATGATGCGAATGTACATTCCTGCGCGGCATGGTATCCAAATCATGTGAGGCTGCTCGGCGCCCCATCAATTGGCACAGTTCGTGCTTGATTGAGGCGCAAGCGGGGCTCACAACCCGTCTTTTTTGGCAGTGGAGGCCACTTTTTACATGAAAAAGATCGAAGCGATCATCAAGCCGTTCAAGCTAGACGAAGTGAAAGAAGCGCTTCAGGAGGCCGGGCTGCAAGGTATCACCGTTACCGAGGCCAAAGGGTTTGGCCGCCAGAAGGGCCATACCGAGCTTTATCGCGGTGCCGAATATGTCGTCGACTTCCTGCCGAAGGTGAAAATCGAGGTCGTGCTCGGCGACGATGCCGTCGAAGCCGCGATCGAAGCCATCCGCAAGGCGGCCCAGACCGGCCGCATCGGCGACGGCAAGATCTTCGTCTCCAACATCGAGGAAGTCGTGCGCATCCGCACCGGCGAAACCGGCATGGACGCGGTCTGAATTTTCCCGTTAAAAGGCCATGTTCAAAACGTCATCACATAGGGAAGCAGGGACATGACGACAGCCAAAGACATCATGAAGCAGATCAAGGACAACGACGTGAAGTTCGTCGATCTGCGCTTCACCGATCCGAAGGGCAAACTGCAGCACGTTACTATGGATGTCGTCGAGGTCGAGGAAGACATGTTTGCCGATGGTGTCATGTTCGACGGTTCCTCGATCGCCGGCTGGAAAGCGATCAACGAGTCCGACATGGTGCTGATGCCCGATCCCGATACGGTGCATATGGACCCGTTCTTCGCCCAGTCGACCATGGTCATCCTGTGCGACATCCTCGATCCGATCTCGGGAGAATCCTACAACCGCGACCCGCGCGGCACCGCCAAGAAGGCCGAGGCCTACATGAAGGCGGAAGGCATCGGCGACCAGATCTTCGTCGGTCCTGAAGCCGAGTTCTTCGTGTTCGACGACGTCAAGTACAAGGCCGACCCCTACAATACCGGCTTCCGGCTGGATTCGACCGAATTGCCGTCCAATGACGACACCGATTACGAGACCGGTAACCTCGGCCACCGGCCGCGCATCAAGGGCGGCTATTTCCCGGTGCCGCCGATCGATTCGGCACAGGACATGCGCTCGGAAATGCTCACCGTGCTCGCCGAGATGGGCGTGCGCGTCGAAAAGCACCACCATGAAGTGGCCGCCGCCCAGCACGAGCTCGGCATCAAGTTCGACACGCTGGTCCGCAACGCCGACAAGATGCTGATCTACAAATATGTCGTGCACCAGGTCGCCAATGCGTACGGCAAGACGGCCACTTTCATGCCGAAGCCGGTATTCGGCGACAATGGCTCTGGCATGCACGTCCACCAGTCGATCTGGAAGGAAGGCAAGCCGACCTTCGCCGGCAACGAATATGCCGGCCTGTCCGAGAGCTGCCTGTTCTACATCGGTGGTATCATCAAGCATGCCAAGGCGATCAACGCCTTCACCAACCCGCTGACCAACTCCTACAAGCGCCTGGTGCCCGGCTATGAAGCGCCGGTGCTGCTCGCCTATTCGGCTCGCAACCGCTCGGCCTCGTGCCGCATTCCGTTCGGCTCGTCGCCGAAGGCCAAGCGCGTCGAGGTCCGCTTCCCCGATCCGGGCGCGAACCCCTATCTTGCCTTTGCCGCCATGCTGATGGCCGGCCTCGACGGCATCAAGAACAAGATCCATCCGGGACAGCCGATGGACAAGGATCTCTACGACCTTCCGCCGAAGGAATTGAAGAAGATCCCGACCGTCTGCGGCTCGCTGCGCGAAGCCCTGCAGAGCCTCGACAAGGACCGCGGCTTCCTGAAGGCTGGCGGCGTCTTCGACGACGACCAGATCGACAGCTATATCGAGCTCAAGATGGCCGAGGTGATGCGCTTCGAAATGACCCCGCATCCGGTCGAATACGATATGTACTATTCGGTCTGATCCGGATCGTTGCAGCCAACAAAAAACCCCGGCGGAGACGCCGGGGTTTTTTTATTGCGATGCGATCGGAGAGAAAGTCTCGGCGCAGGCCTGAGGTCTACGCCGGGACGAATGCTCAAGCCGCGGCCGAAACCTCGGCGCTGGTCGGGACGGAGGCGATCGTCTTCAATATCTGCGAGGCGATCTGGTAGGGGTCGCCCTGCGAGTTCGGACGGCGATCCTCGAGATAGCCCTTGTAGCCGTTGTTGATGAAGGAGTGCGGCACGCGGATCGAGGCGCCGCGGTCGGCGATGCCATAGCTGAACCTGTTCCACGGCGCGGTCTCGTGCTTGCCGGTCAAACGCTTGTCGTTGTCCGGACCGTAGACGGCGATGTGATCCATCAGGTTTTTGTCGAAGGCCGCCATCAGCGCCTCGAAATAACCCTTGCCGCCGACTTCTCGCATATAGGCGGTCGAGAAGTTGGCATGCATGCCGGAGCCGTTCCAGTCGGTATCGCCGAGCGGCTTGCAGTGATATTCGATGTCGATGCCGTATTTCTCGGTCAGGCGCTGCATCAGATAGCGTGCCATCCACATCTGGTCGGCGGCCTTCTTGGAGCCCTTGCCGAAAATCTGGAATTCCCACTGGCCTTTGGCCACTTCGGCGTTGATGCCTTCATGGTTGATGCCGGCGGCGAGGCAAAGGTCGAGATGCTCCTCGACGATCTGCCTGGCGACGGAGCCGACATTGCTGTAGCCGACGCCGGTGTAGTACGGGCCTTGCGGCGCCGGATAGCCACTCTCGGGGAAGCCGAGCGGGCGGCCGTCCTTGTAGAAGAAATATTCCTGCTCGAAGCCGAACCAGGCGCCCTCGTCGTCGAGAATGGTGGCGCGCTTGTTGGACGTATGCGGCGTCACGCCGTCCGGCATCATGACCTCGCACATGACGAGCGCGCCATTGGTGCGGGCGGGATCCGGATAAACGGCAACCGGCTTCAAAACGCAGTCGGAGCTGTGGCCCTCGGCCTGCATGGTCGAAGAACCGTCGAAGCCCCACAGCGGAAGCTGGTCGAGCGTCGGAAACTCGGCATAGTCCTTGACCTGCGTCTTTCCGCGGAGATTGGGAACCGGGGTGTATCCATCGAGCCAAATGTACTCGAGCTTGTATTTCGTCATTCTAGCCTCTCGTTGCTTGATCACCGAACCCTGGATGGCGCCGGGGCGAGCCGGCCTATCCAGCAGCCGACCTGCCGGATTACTAAAATGCAATTCGTGTGCCATTCTCGCCGGCGACGGATGCGGCAAAAGTGAGGTCGCATCGGCGCAAAATTGCCGGGCCGCTGCAATGGTGCGCTGGGATCACTCACAAGCATAGTTTGCATAAATAATGTGCAGCTACTGATCTTTTTATAATCATATTGCCTAATTCGATTGCTGAACCTATCTTGGGGAAAGGTTGAATCGGCTAGGTTCTGTCGAAGAAAGGAAACCGACAATGGAAATCACTTCCACTCGTCAGTCGGCCAAAATCCTGATGTTCCCGGTGGCAGCGCGCGTGCCTGCCTCAAATTTAAGCGGAAAGGCTAAGTTCGCGGCAGAACTTGCTTCTTTGCGCAACCGCACGGATTTCGGAAGTGCCTGGTATCATGAGGCAGCGATCGAGGAAGCGAAACAGGATCGGAAGAGCTGAGCCTCCCCATCTCTCGTCTCCCTCCGATGAATCGCAAAGCCCGGCGCGATCGCTCGCGCCGGGCTTTGCTTTGAATCGGGACAGGTCGGCTATTGCTTGGTATGCAGGTCTGTTCCGAGGGTATCCCTGATGAAGATCATGCCGATGACCAGCGACATCGCCGCGATCACCACCGGGTACCAGAGACCGTAGTAGATGTCGCCCTTGTAGGCGCTGAGCGCGAACACCGTCGCCGGCAGCAGCCCGCCGAACCAGCCATTGCCGATATGGTAGGGCAGCGACATTCCGGTGTAGCGGATGCGGGTCGGAAACATCTCGACCAGGATCGCGGCGATCGGCCCGTACACCATCGTGACGAAGATCACGAGGACGAACAGGATGGCGATCGTCATCGGCCAGTTGACCGCGGCCGGGTCGGCAAACATGGCAAAGGGACCGCCGCCCGGTATGGTGTAGACAGTGACCTCGGGGGCTCCCGCAGCCTCATCGGCAGTCAGCAGCTTGTCCTTGATCGCCTGGTCGGTCGGGACCGTCGCCTTGTCGCCGGAGCGGATCGCGGCCGTATCGAGCTTCAGCTCGGGATTGGCCGCAATGAAGGCCTCAAGCTTCTGGTCCGGCACCTTGGCCGCTGCCCGCTTCAGCGGATAGCCGCCGTCCCGAAGCGCTGTGTTTACCGCTTTGGCGAAAACGGCGTCCTTAGCCTTGGCTTGATCGCCGGCCGCAGTCGCGTCGTACGACTCAACTGTCTCGTTGCCGATTTTGACCGACGCTGCAGTGCCGGGGGCTGCCGTCGTTACCACGTCATAAGGCACTGAGTTCTTGGTCAAGAACGAGGTGGCGATATCGCAGGACGTCGTGAACTTCGCCGTGCCCACCGGATTGAACTGGAACTTGCAGTCGCCCGGTGCCGCGGTGACCGTCGCGCGCGTGTTTTGCTGCGCGGTGGCGAGCGCCGGGTTGGCTGCCCAGGTCAGCGCCTTGAACAACGGGAAAGTGCAGACGATCGCCAGTGCAAGGCCGGCCATGATGATCGGCTTGCGACCGATCTTGTCGGAGAGCCAGCCGAACACGACGAAAAAGATGGAGCCGACCGCCAGCGCGATTGCGATCATGATGTTGACCGACTGCGCGTCGACCTTGAGCACGTTGGTTAGGAAGAACAGCGCGTAGAACTGGCCATTGTACCAGACCACGGCCTGGCCGGCTGTGAGGCCGAGCAGTGCCAGCAGCGCAATCTTTGCGTTCTTCCATTGGCCGAAGGCTTCCGTCAATGGCGCCTTGGAGCCTTTGCCTTCGTCCTTCATGCGCTGGAAGGTCGGCGATTCAGAAAGCGACAGCCGGATCCATATCGAAATCCCGAGGAGCAGAAAGGAAACGATGAAAGGAATGCGCCAACCCCACGCGGCGTAGGTTTCCTTGGCCATCGACCCCTGGACGATCAGGATGACGACCAGCGACAGGAACAGGCCGAGCGTTGCCGTCGTCTGTATCCACGACGTGTAGTAGCCGCGGCGATCGTCGGGTGCGTGCTCGGCGACATAGGTCGCGGCACCGCCATACTCGCCACCGAGCGCCAGGCCTTGCAACATGCGCAAGATGATCAGGATCACGGGAGCGGCAATGCCCAAAGTCGCATAGCCAGGCAGCAAGCCGACCAGGAAGGTCGACAGGCCCATGATCGTCATCGTGACAAGGAAAGTGTATTTACGGCCGACAAGATCGCCGATGCGGCCGAACAGCAATGCGCCGAACGGACGCACGAGGAAGCCAGCGGCGAAAGCCAGCAGCGCGAAGATATTGCGCGTAGCTTCCGGGATGGTTGGGCTGAAAAAAGTCGAACCAATGAACACTGCCAACGAGCCGTAGAGATAAAAATCATACCATTCGAAAACGGTGCCGAGCGAGGAGGCGAAGATGACCTTCTTCTCCTCGCGCGTCATGCCGCGGCTTGTTTTGCCGGCGGTCGATGCCATTGCCATGAGTGTATCCTCCCGTGTGATTCCGTCGGTCCTCGATGCTGCGCGTCATCGTCCGCGTTTCCTCGGAACGCAGACTCAGTGCAGCCACCGGTGCAAAAAATGACAGAAAGCAGTGCCCAGAGGCAGACCGCCTTTGGGATTATGACTTTGGTCTAATGTGCAGTGCGAAATAGCGGGCGGTGCCGTCAGCCTTTGAGCGCTTCGAGCAGGCTGACTGCCGCCATCATGTCGCGCTTGCGGGCGGCGCGGCGGGCGACGGCCTCGGCATCATGGCCCCATTGCTCGGCCTGCCAGTCCTCGTCGACATGGCCGGCAGCCCAGGCCACCTCGCCGTCGAGCTCGCCGAAATCGACGGCCAGCGCCAGCAGCGCCGATCCGGTCAGCGAGGTTATGACGTGGATGGCAGCAAGGCGCAGCGGATCGGCACGTTGGGCTAGATGCTGGCCAAGCAGCGCGATACTCTCGCGCGGCTGCTCGACGTGGATCACGCCTTCGGCGAGCTGGAACCGGGCGCCGAGCGCGCTGCGCGCCCAGTCGATGACCGGATCCCAATGCTCGTTCTGCCGGTCGACCAACCCCTGTGGTGCATCGGCGCGGTAGCAGAGCATATCTGATGAGGCGAAACGCAGGATGTCCTCCAGCACCGCCTGGGGATCACTGGCGACCCCATCGATTGCCGTATTGACCAGACGCATCAACGGCATCGTTACCGGGTCGATGGTCTCCTCCTGTGCGGCGAATTCGTCCGCAATAAGAGCAGCCGCCTTTTCGGTCGGCAGCGCCAGCAGCGCCTTGGCGGGCGTGCGGACGGGCTTGCCATCGAGATGGACGGCAAAACCATCCTCGACCGGTGCCACCGCGACGGTCTTGTAGAAGCGTTTTGGCAGCGGCGTCTTCATCTGGATCTGGGCGCGACGCACCGGATCCGGATCGGAGAGCTGCTTTCCAGCTTCGAGGTCGTTCAAAATATCGCGCATGCTCATCCGGGGCTTTGTTTTCGGGCCGGCCGGTTGACGATGATAAGACCGGCGGCGATCAGGCCGAGTGCCAGAAAGATACGAACGGTCAACGGCTCGTTCAAGAACACGGCGCCGCAAAGCACGCCGAAGACCGGCGACAGGAAGGTGAAGCTCGACAGGCCAGATGCAGGGTAGCGCCGCAGCAGCCAGAACCACAGCACATAGGTGAAGGCGACAACGTAGACGGCCTGGAACAACAGCGCCAAGGTCGGCAGAAGGGTAAAGCTGCGGACGGGCGGCCCGGCAAAGGGCATCACCAAAATGCCGACGGCGGCGGCACCGGCCAGCTGATAGAGCAGCAGCTTTTCGGCGCTGGCCTCCACCAGTTTCGACCGCTTGATGACAATGTTGGTCACGGCCCACAGAATGCCGGCGCCGAGACTGAGCAGGTCGCCGCTCAACGTCTCGCCACCATTAGCGCTCAGTTTGTCGGAAAACACCGCGACCAGCCCGGCGAAAGCGAGCAGAAGCCCAACGAGCTTGCGTGCCGTGATGCTTTCGTCCAGCAGGAAATGGCCGCCGACCAGCATCCAGAACGGCATGGTGTTGACCAGCAAGGTGTTGCGCACGACGGTGGTGTGCTCGAGCCCGACATACAGAAACAGGAACTCGAGACCGAAAAGCGCGCCTGCCAGAATGCCGGCGACGAGAGTCTTGTCGGGCGTGAACAGCGCGATGCCGCGCCAGCGGCACCAGCCGAAAACACCACAGGCCGCCGATCACCGAGCGGGCGATCGATAGGAAAACGGGATCGTAGCCGGCATAGGAGATCTTGGCGGCGACGTAGTTCAGGCCCCAGGAAAAGGTCAGCCCGACCATGATGGCGGCGGCCGCCAGATCGACCGCGTCACGGCGGTCGAGCGTATCTGTGGCGACGCCCACCGGCCCTAGTCCTCCGCGCTTGCGTCGTCGAAGCCGATCAGGTTCCAGCTCTGGCGCATGTGCGGCGGCATCGGCGCGGTGACGTCGACAAACCCCTTATCGGGATGCGGGATGACGATGCGGCGGGCGTGCAGATGCAGGCGGTTCTGCATGCCGCCGGGAAAATCCCAATTGGTGTCGGCCTCGAAATATTTGGGGTCGCCGATGATCGGGCAGCCGATATGCGCGGCATGGACACGAAGCTGGTGGGTGCGGCCGGTATACGGCTCCATCTCCAGCCAGGTCATCGTCTGTGCAGCCTGCTCGATGACACGGTAGTAGGACACGGCGTGGTCGGCACCCTTTTCGCCATGCTTGGCGATGCGCACGCGATCGCCGTCGGGCGTCGGTTTTTTGATCAACCAGGTCGAGATCTTGTCCTCGCGCTTCGGCGGCACACCCTTGACCAGCGCCCAGTAGGTTTTCTTCGTCTCACGCGCCCGGAACGCTTCGGCGAGCTTCATGGCGGCGAGCCTTGTACGGGCGACAACCAGAACACCCGACGTGTCGCGGTCGAGCCGGTGCACCAGACGCGGCTTCTCGCCCTTCTGGTTGCGCCAGGCTTCCAGCATGTCGTCGACATTGCGGGTGACCCCGGAGCCGCCTTGCACCGCCAGGCCGGCCGGCTTGTTGAAGACGAAGACCTTCGGGTCCTCATGGATCAGCATCTTGGCCAAGACATCGGCATCGCCCTGGTTGCGTATCGAATGGCCGGTGAGCGGGCTTTCGCCTTTCTTGTCCACTTCGAGCGGCGGCACACGCACCGTCTGGCCGGCTTCGACGCGTGTATCGGCCTTCACCCTGCCGCCGTCGACGCGGATCTGGCCGGAACGCAGCAGCTTCTGCAGATGACCGAAACCGAGACCGGGGAAATGGGTCTTGAACCAGCGGTCGAGCCGCATGCCCGCCTCACCGGTATCCACTGTGATCTGTTCAACGCCTGCCATGATTCCAATCGCCGTTTTGCGAACATGCAACGGCATTCGCCGGCACCCGCAATCTCACTCGGTTATTCGTTGTCGGTTCCATATTGCAGAACCTGAACTTTCTCCAGCGTGATCAAGCCACTTGTCATGATTGTTTCAAGCACGGGCAGAAAAGCGGCCAATTTTTCCTCGTCGTCGACGATCTCGATGACAAGGGGAAGGTCCTCCGAGAGACGGAGGATCTTCGTGGTGTGAAGTCGGCTGGAATGGCCAAATCCCATCGCCCCGCGCAGGACGGTCGCGCCGGCAATCTGCATTTCGCGGGCCTTCAGCACGATGACCTCATACAGCGGACGGCCATCTGCCCTGTCGTTTTCGCCGATAAATATGCGCAGCAATTGTGCCTGTGGTGGTATCTTCATTGCCTGGATCCTCTCAGCTGGTTGAGGCGCACTGCAAAGATGTGGCCAAGCCAGACGGCGGCAAGCCAGGCCACCACGGAGATCGCGATATTGAGTGCCGCCGCCACAAGCTTCCCGCTTTGCGCGAGGGTGAGTGTTTCAAGGCTGAAAGCGGAGAAGGTCGTCAGGCCACCGCAGAAGCCGGCCATGAAGAACTGGCGCTGCAGCGGACTGGCGAAGACGCGACCATCCGGTCCCGTCAATGTCGCATAGAAGCCGATGAGGAATGAGCCGACGATGTTGACGAGGAGCGTGCCGAAGGGAAATCCAGTGCCCCACCAGGCGGTGCTCGCCAATGAGGCGAGCGCCCGCAGCACGCCGCCGATCATGCTGCCAGCGGTCACGGTCGCATAGATACGAACCGTTTGGCTCGTTCGGCGCGAGCCAATGAGGCGCGCCGCACGCCCCGCCATCCCGTCGGAGCGGAGCTTCTGCGGGCCGCTCATGGCGCCCCGCTGCCAATCAGAAGACTTCCCGCGGCAAAGCCCAGCGTCACGCCGCCGAGGCTCAGGAAAACCGAAAGCAGCACATTTCCGCCGGCGCGCAGCCATTCGCCCTCACGCGCCAGCGCCAGCGTCTGCAGGCTGAATGAAGAGACCGTGGTGTAGCAGCCGAGGCCGCCGGTGACGACAAAGGCCCAAAGGGCAGGCATGCCGTCGCGCGCCACGGCATGCGCAACGACGCCGATTGCAAACGCCCCCGACACATTGACGACCATCGTGCCCCAAGGAAAGGTCTCGCCGACCCGGCGGGCGACGAAGCCGGACAGGAAGAAGCGGGCCATTGCACCGATCGCGCCACCAAGACAGACAAGCAACAGATGATACATCGTGCTCCCTCGCGCCAGTTACGCTACGGTGTCAGGCAGCTCCGACCTTCTTCGGCTTGCTGGAGGCGATCATCTTCCAGTTCTTGTAGAACATGGCATTGATGCGCTCGACGCTGACCGAAACAATGGCGAGGAGCGTCGAGATCAGACCGGGAAACGGCGATGGGCGAATGATGTCCATGAACACGCAGTAGCGGCGCCCGTCATACTCGTTGACCGAGCGATGAAGCAGCGTGTCGTCGAAGATGAACAGCGGGTTCTCGTGCCAGTAATTCTTGGCGTTGCCACACTGGACGAACACTTCCGATTTCACCGGGATGAGGTTGTAGAGAATGCGCAGGCTGAGCCGGAGCGGGCCAAAGTGCCAGGAAGTCGATTCCCTGCCGCTGAACACAGAGACGGCAATCGTCTTGATGTATTTGAAATCCTTGTTGAATTCGGCGACGTTGTCTATTTTGTGCTTGCCATACCACTGATAGACATACATGCCGCGCCGGCCGCTGCCGAAATTGGCGTCGATGTCGGCGATGATCTCGTCCTTGCGTGCCTTGAAGACATCCAGGACCTCGTTGACCTCGCGCTGGTAGTCCGGAGGAAACTGGTCCAATTTCCAGACACCGCGGTTTCTATAGCACAGCAGATCCACCAGCAGATTGAAGGGCGAAAGCAGCCAGGTGAAGATGCCGTTGCCCAGGAAATAACCACTGAACAGCGCCCAATTCTTGTTGTCGTTGCGCAACACGTCGATCAGGCCGAGGACGATGAAAATCGTCGTCAGAATGGGAATGACATAGAAGCCGAGCGCCAGCAGCGGAATGGCTATGGCGAACTTCCGAAGGGTTTTGCGGGATTTTTTTGTCATTTTTCCACGCGCCAGGCGCGATTCCGTTCTGAATATCGTCGGTACGTTTCTGGCCTGCCGCCGGCCGAAGGCGCATCTTGATAGGGTTTTTTATCCCACCAGACAACGCCGATCACACCAGTGTGCGACTGGCAGCTACTTTTCCCGCTCGCTGCGCAGCTTCGCCCAATAGTCCAGCCGCTTCCTGATATCGCGCTCGAAGCCGCGCTCGGGCGGATCGTAGAATGTCTGCCTTCCCATCTTCTCAGGAAAATAGTCCTGGCCGGAAAAAGCGTCGGGCTCGTCATGGTCGTAGCGATAGCCGGCGCCGTAATCTTCCTGTTTCATCAGCTTGGTCGGCGCATTGAGAATGTGCTTGGGCGGCAGCAGCGAACCGAATTCCTTGGCCGCCTGTGTGGCGGCCTTGAATGCGGTATAGACTGCATTGGATTTCGGCGCGGTAGCGAGATAGACGGTAGCCTCGGCGAAGGCCAGTTCGCCCTCGGGCGAGCCCAGATAGTCGTAGGCGTCCTTGGCGGCGTTGGCGACGACGAGTGCCTGCGGGTCGGCCAGCCCGATATCCTCCATCGCCATGCGCACCAACCGGCGCCCGAGATAGAGCGGATCCTCGCCGGCGTCGAACATGCGGGCCAGATAGTAGAGTGCCGCGTCGGGGTCGGAGCCGCGCACCGATTTGTGCAAGGCGGAGATCAAATTGTAATGGCCGTCCTGGCCCTTGTCGTAGATCGGCGCGCGGCGCTGGACGATGCGCTGTAAGGCCTCGGCGCCAAACACTTCACCTGATTTGGCGGCACGCCAGACCTCTTCGGCCAGTGTCAGCGCCGCGCGGCCGTCGCCGTCGCTCATGCGGATGAGCATCGCCCGCGCCTCGTCATCGAGCGGCAGCGCCCTGCCCTCTGCCTCCTCGGCCCGCGCCAGGAGCTTGGCGATGCTGTCCTCGCCGAGCGAGTGAAAGACCAGGACGCGTGCGCGCGACAACAGCGCGGCGTTAAGCTCGAAGGACGGGTTCTCCGTGGTGGCGCCGACCAGCACGACGGTGCCGTCTTCCATCACGGGCAGAAAACTGTCCTGCTGGGCGCGGTTGAAGCGATGGATCTCGTCGACGAACAGCAGTGTCTGGCGGCCGTTGGAGCGGCGCAGCTTCGCTGCCTCGAACACTTTCTTCAGGTCGGCAACGCCGGAAAACACGGCCGAGATCTGTTCGAAAGCGAGGCTTGTCTCGCCGGCAAGCAGCCGTGCGACCGTGGTCTTGCCGGTGCCGGGCGGGCCCCAGAAGATCATCGAGCCGAGCGAGCCGGAGCCGATCAGCCGCGTCAGCGCGCCGTCGGGACCGGTCAGATGCTCCTGGCCGACGACCTCGCCGAGGTTCTTCGGGCGCAGACGGTCGGCCAGCGGCCTGCCGGGCGGCGTCTTTTCCGGTTCATCGACACTGAACAGATCGGCCATGCAACTTCTTCTGCCTGGAGCCCGACCATGCTGACGTCGGGCTTAGTAACGCAACACCTGGCGCAGTATCTGCCCGCCGCGCTCGACGGTAAAGCGCCACCAGCGTGTATCCTGCTGGGCTATCTGTTCCAGGGTCGCCGCCTTGTCGATCGTCAGGCCATTGACCTCACGCACGATGTCGCCCGGCTGGAAACCAAAATCGGCAGCGGGCGAATCGCGGTTGATATCGACGACGGTGACGCCTTTGACATCGGTGCGCAGACCAAGCCGCTGGGCAAGCCGTGGCGATAGTTCGGCAACCCTGGCACCGGAAAACGGGCTACGGCCGCGCAATGTGAGCTCCGCAGCTTTGGCGCCCTCAGGCGGCCGTTCCAGCGCGATGTCCATCGTCGCCTGCTGACCCTTGCTTAGAACGCCGAAGCTGGCATTCGTACCGATCGACAGCGTCGCCATCCGGTAGTCCAGCGCCCCGACGCTCTCGACCGGCTTGCCGTTGAGCGACAGCACCACGTCACCAGGCTTGAGCCCTGCCTTGGCAGCGGGTCCTGCCTCTTCGACCGAAGAAACCAGCGAGCCGGCCGGTTTGTCCATGCCGAGCGATTCGGCAATCTGCGGCGTCACCGCCTCGAACTCGGCACCGACATACGGCCGCTCGAAGAAGTCGAGCCCGGCCTTGGCCGCATCGGCGAAGGCGCGAACCATGTTCGAAGGGATGGCAAAGCCGATACCGATCGAGCCGCCGCTACGGCTATAGATCGCAGTGTTGATGCCGATCAGTTGACCACCCATGTTGACCAGCGCGCCACCGGAATTGCCCGGGTTGATGGCGGCGTCGGTCTGGATGAAGAAGCTGGAATCGGAGACGCCGATATGGCTGCGCGCCACAGCCGAAATGATGCCGCTGGTGGTGGTCTGGCCGACACCGAACGGATTGCCGATCGCCAGCACCAGGTCGCCGACCTCGAGCGCGTCGGAATCGCCAATGGCGATCACCGGGAACGGCTTGTCGGAAGAAATCTTGAGCACGGCGAGGTCGAGCGTCTCATCCTTGAGCAGCACCTTGCTGTCGAATTCGCGCCCGTCGGCGGTCGCGACCTTGACCTGGTCGGCGTCCTTGACGACGTGGAAATTGGTGACCACGACGCCGGTCGGATCGACCAGCACCCCCGAACCGAGCGAAGACTGCGCGCGCGGCTGCGAGCGGCCGAAGAACTCCTCGAAGAACGGATCGCCATCAAAGGGCGACGTCACCTTGGCGGTTTGCGAGGCGTAGACATTGACCACGGCCGGGGCCGTCTGCTTGACCAGCGGCGCGAAGGACAGCTGCACCTCCTCGCGGCCGAACGGCACGCGCTTGTCGGGGCCGGAGGTGGCGTTTTCGCCTTCGACGCCATGCAGCAGATCGGTCAGCACGTCGGACAGACCGGGATCTGGCTTGGTCTCCTCCGCCAGCGCGTGCCTGGCCGCCGGCACGACGGCCAGCGCCATCAAGGCGCAGATCAGAACAAGGGACAGCCGTTTAACGCGCATTCCGAATCCTCCAAGTCGGGCGCCATTGTCCTGACGATTGTGCAAAATGAAAGGCTAAGCCGCTGAAATCCGATTATTTTGGATAGTCGCCGCAAAAACCGGTGACAAAACCCCTGCAAGCCCTGCCCGGCAGCTTCGGAAACAGAAAAAGGGGCCCGCAGGCCCCTTTGAACTTCTCAGAAAAACCGAAGCTTATGCGGCTGCGGCTTCCTCTTCGGTGCCTTCGGCCTCGATGCGGGCGCGGTCGCCGGCGCCTTTGGCCGAGGTGTCGCGGTCGACGAATTCGATGACGGCCATTGCGGCATTGTCACCGTGACGGAAGCCGGCCTTCATGATGCGCAGATAGCCGCCATTGCGAGTGGCGTAACGTGGCGCGATTGTGTCGAACAGACGCTTGACGACGCCCTCATTGCCGATCTGGGCAATCACTTGGCGGCGGGCGTGCAGGTCGCCGCGCTTGCCGAGCGTCACCAGCTTCTCGACGATCGGACGCAGATCCTTCGCCTTCGGCAGCGTGGTGAGGATCTGCTCGTGCTCGATAAGCGACACGGCAAGGTTGGCAAACATCGACTTGCGATGGCTTATGCTGCGGGCGAACCGGCGGCCTTTAAATCCGTGGCGCATGGCTCTTCTCCTTCATTGCGGGTTCAAGAGGCCTGAGCCTCAGTATTGATCTTCGTAACGCTTGGCGAGGTCTTCGATGTTTTCCGGCGGCCAGTCCGGCACTTCCATGCCGAGATGCAGGCCCATCGCCGCCAGGACTTCCTTGATCTCGTTCAGCGACTTGCGGCCGAAGTTCGGGGTGCGCAGCATCTCGGCTTCGGTCTTCTGGATCAGATCGCCGATATAGACGATGTTGTCGTTCTTCAGGCAGTTGGCCGAACGCACCGAAAGCTCGAGTTCGTCAACCTTCTTGAGCAGCGCCGGGTTGAAGGCAAGCTCGGTAACCTGTTCGGCAGCGACTTCCTTCTGCGGCTCGTCGAAATTGACGAACAGGCCGAGCTGGTCCTGCAGGATGCGAGCGGCGAAGGCCACCGCGTCCTCGCCCGAGATCGAACCATCGGTCTCGATGGTCATGGTCAGCTTGTCATAATCGAGAACCTGCCCCTCACGGGTGTTCTCGACCTTGTAGGAGACCTTCTTGACCGGCGAATACAGGCTGTCGACCGGGATCAGCCCTATCGGCGCGTCTTCGGCGCGGTTGCGGTCGGCCGGCACATAGCCCTTGCCGGTGTCGACGGTGAATTCCATGCGGATCTCAGCGCCTTCGTCCAGCGTGCAGATGACGTGGTCGGGATTGAGGATCTCGACGTCGCCGACCGTCTGGATGTCGCCGGCGAGAACCGCGCCCGGTCCCTGCTTGCGCACGACCATGCGCTTGGGGCCATCGCCTTCCATGCGGATGGCGATTTCCTTGATGTTCAACACGATGTCGGTCACGTCCTCGCGCACGCCGGCGATGGACGAGAATTCATGCAGAACGCCGTCGATCTGCACGGCGGTCACAGCCGCGCCACGCAGCGAAGACAGAAGCACGCGGCGCAGCGCGTTGCCGAGGGTGAGGCCGAAGCCGCGCTCGAGCGGCTCGGCGACCAGCGTGGTCAGCGTCTTCTTCTTCGACGAGAACTCGATCTTGTTCGGCTTGATCAGTTCCTGCCAATTTTTCTGGATCATAGTGCTTTCCTTCCGTTGTCCCGCCACCATCCAATCGTGGCGGGCGACCTGGAATGCCGTGGAGGAGCGCCCTTGAGGCGCTCGCGCGGCGTTCGGTAAATTCTCTTTAGACGCGGCGCTTCTTGCGCGGGCGGCAGCCATTGTGCGGGATCGGCGTCACATCACGGATCGAGGTGATGGTGAAGCCTGCTGCCTGCAGCGCCCGCAGCGCCGATTCACGACCGGAGCCGGGTCCACAGACCTCGACCTCGAGCATGCGCATGCCGTGTTCCTGAGCCTTCTTGGCAACATCTTCGGCGGCCATCTGGGCAGCGAAAGGGGTCGACTTGCGCGATCCCTTGAAGCCCTGGGCTCCGGCCGACGACCAGGCAATGGAATTGCCCTGCGCGTCGGTGATGGTGATCATCGTGTTGTTGAAGGTCGAATTGACGTGGGCAACGCCCGACGAGATGTTCTTGCGTTCGCGACGGCGAACACGAGCGGCTTCCTTGGCCATGATAGTCCTTTCAGTTGATCTCTACACCGCCGTAATGCCAGCGGCTCCACCAGGGAGAAGGCAGTAGGGGAATATGGCAGTAGGGCAGTATGTCTGCCGTTCCTATTGCCTTACTGCCCTACTCTCTTACTGCCCTAAATTACTTCTTCTTTCCGGCAATCGACTTGGCTGGGCCTTTGCGGGTGCGCGCATTGGTGTGCGTGCGCTGGCCACGAACCGGCAGCGAGCGGCGGTGACGCAGGCCGCGGTAGCAGCCGAGGTCCATGAGCCGCTTGATGTTCATCGACACTTCGCGGCGCAGGTCGCCCTCGACCTGGTAGTCGCGGTCGATGGTCTCCCGGATCTGCAGCACTTCCGCGTCGGTCAGCTGGTTGACGCGGCGCTCGGCCGGGATGCCGACCTTGTCGACGATCTCCTGGGCGAACTTCTTGCCAATGCCGTGAATGTATTGAAGCGCAATGACGACGCGCTTGTTGGTAGGAATGTTGACGCCGGCTATACGAGCCATGTTCTTCTCTTCTCCATATAGGCCGGACGAGCCGGCGCTTCAAGTTGCCCCGCGTCCGGTGGAGGCCGGCCCTTGCGGGAGTTTCCAGTTCAAAGCGGCCTGCCTTGCCCTTGCGGACAAGCAAGCCTCATGCCTGATAGGAAGACGGGCCGCCATACCCCAGCGGACCGCTCCAGTCAAGCGCAATCGTTCGTTTCTCTAGCCGGCCGCCTGGCCAACCTGCCGGGTCGTCGCCCTGAGCACCGCCTCGATCTGCTGCGTCACCGCATCGATGTCGGCCATGCCATCGACGCCCCTGAGCTTGCCCTTGGCGTAGTAGTAGCCGATCAGCGGCGAGGTTTTCTTGTAATATTCCCTCAAGCGTTCTTCGAACACCGCTGGGCTGTCGTCCTTGCGCACCGGCAGGCCTGCGGCCTTGGCGTCCTCGGCGCGTTTGACGATTCGGCCAACCAGCGCCTTGTCGTCGACGACAAATTCGATGACCGCGTCTAGCTCCAGCCCGCGATCCGAAAGCATTTCCTCAACGGCGTCCGCTTGCACCAGGGTTCGCGGGTATCCGTCAAGGATGAAGCCGTTTGCGCAATCGGCTTGATCGATGCGCTCGGCCACGATGGCGTTGACGATAGCGTCGGACACCAGTTCACCAGCATCCATCACCGCCTTGGCTCGCCTGCCGACTTCGGTGCCGGCCTGAACAGCAGCACGCAGCATGTCCCCCGTGGAAAGCTGTGGGATGCCGTGTCTTTCTACCAGTCTCAGTGCTTGTGTCCCCTTGCCCGCCCCCGGCGGTCCAAGCAATATCAACCTCATCTGGCCTTCTTCCCCCCGCGCAGCTTCGACTTCTTGATCAGGCCCTCATACTGGTGCGCGATCAGGTGACCCTGAATCTGCGCCACCGTATCGAGCGTTACACTGACCACGATCAGGAGCGAAGTGCCACCAAGGTAGAACGGTACGCCAGTCGCTGAAATCAGGAACTCGGGCAGCAGACACACCAGCACCAGATAGATGGCGCCGACGACGGTGATGCGGGTGAGCACATAGTCGATATAGTCCGCAGTGCGCTCGCCCGGACGATAGCCCGGGATGAAGCCCGAATGCTTCTTGAGCTGGTCGGCGGTGTCCTTCGGATTGAAGACGATCGCCGTATAGAAGAAGGCGAAGAACACGATCATGGCAGCGTAGAAGGCCATATAGAGCGGCTGGCCGTGGCCGAGCGCCGCCAGGATGGTGCTCGCCCAGGCAGGCATGTTGGTCGTCTGCGAGAAGCCGGCAACCGTTGCCGGAAGCAGCAGCAGCGACGAGGCGAAGATCGGCGGAATGACGCCGGACGTGTTGAGCTTCAGCGGCAGATGCGAGGTATCGCCCTGGAACATGCGATTGCCGACCTGGCGCTTGGGATACTGGATCAGCAGGCGGCGCTGGGCGCGCTCGAAGAAGACGATCAGCGCGATGACGACGATGGCGAGCACGATGATCGCCAGGATCAGGCCGGTCGACAGTGCGCCGGTGCGGCCAAGCTCCAGCGTGCCGGAGATGGCGCGCGGCAGGCCGGCGACGATGCCGGAGAAGATGATCAGCGAAATGCCGTTGCCGATGCCGCGGGCGGTGATCTGCTCGCCAAGCCACATCAGGAACATGGTACCGCCGACCAGCGTGACGACGGTGGAGATGCGGAAGAACATGCCGGGATCGTTGACGATGCCATTGCCGCCCTCAAGCCCGACCGAAATGCCATAGGCCTGGACCAGCGCCAGAAGCACGGTGCCGTAGCGCGTGTACTGGTTGATGATCTTGCGACCCTGCTCGCCCTCCTTCTTCAGCGCTTCCAGCGAAGGAATGACCGAGGTCATCAGCTGCATGATGATGGAGGCGGAGATATAGGGCATGATGCCGAGGGCAAAGATCGCCATGCGCTGCACGGCGCCACCGGCGAACATGTTGAACATGCCGAGTACGCCCTTGCTCTGCGACGAGAAGGCCTGGGCGAAAGCGTCGGGATTGATGCCGGGCAGCGGGATATAGGTGCCAAGGCGGTAAACGAGCAGCGCGCCGATGGTGAACCAGATGCGCTTCTTCAGATCCTCGGCTTTGGCGAAGGCCGAAAAATTCAGATTCGAGGCTAGTTGTTCAGCAGCCGAAGCCATGCCTGATTCTCCGCTTGGTCACGCTCGATGCCCGCAGCTCAGGCGGCGCGTGTCACCGAAGCTCACGAGATAAGCTCCGGACTGCAAACATGCAAGCGGCCGCGTTGATGCGGCCGCCACATCTGTCGGATCAAAGCACGACCGAAGGCAAAACCGAATTCCACCTTTGCCGACCGTGCTTCAAATTGCCGTTACTCGGCGGCTGCTTTCTCAGGCAACTTCACCGAACCGCCGGCCTTTTCGATCTTCTCGACCGCGGCCTTGGAGGCTCCGGCCACGTCGAAGGCAAGCTTGGCCTTGATGTCGCCGTCCGAAAGGATGCGCACGCCGTCCTTGACGCGACGGATGACGCCGGCCGCAACCAGCGCCTCGGCCGTCACAACTGTCTTAGCATCGAGCTTCTTGGCATCGAGCGCAGCCTGGATGCGGGCCAGCGACACAACGGTGAAGCTCTTGGCGAAGATATTGTTGAAGCCGCGCTTCGGCAGACGACGGTAGAGCGGCATCTGGCCACCCTCGAAGCCGTTGACGGCGACGCCGGAGCGCGCCTTCTGGCCCTTGACGCCGCGACCGGCGGTCTTGCCCGAACCGGAGCCGATGCCACGGCCAAGACGCTTCTTGGAATGCGTCGCGCCGTCCTTGTCACGCAGATCGTTGAGTTTCATCTGGGTTCTCCTGCGCTCTGGCTCAGCCCTCGTCCACGACGCGGACGAGATGCTGGACGGCAGCGATCATGCCGCGCACCGAGGGCGTATCCTCCAGCGTGCGCTGCTTGTGCATCTTGTTGAGGCCGAGGCCGACCAGCGTTGCGCGCTGCTCCTTCGGCCGGCGGATCGGCGAGCCGATCTGCTCGACGGTGATGGTCTTGGTTGCTTTCTTGGCCATGGTCAGATCCCTGGTCAGCTTCGACTATTCTTCAGCCGCAACGGCGGTGCCGCGGCGGGCCTGAAGGGTCGAATACTTGATGCCGCGCGCAGCAGCCACATCCTTCGGATGCATCTGGCTCTTCAACGCGTCGAATGTGGCGCGAACCATGTTGTAGGGGTTCGAAGAACCCATCGACTTGGCGACCACGTCATGCATGCCGAGCGTCTCGAAGACGGCGCGCATCGGGCCGCCGGCGATGATGCCGGTACCTTGCTTGGCAGCGCGCAGCAGAACACGTCCCGCGCCCCAGCGTCCCTCGACGTCATGGTGCAGCGTGCGGCCCGAGCGCAGCGGCACGAAGATCATGTCGCGCTTGGCCGATTCGGTCGCCTTGCGGATCGCCTCCGGCACTTCGCGCGCCTTGCCGTGGCCGAAGCCGACGCGGCCCTTCTGGTCGCCGACGACGACGAGCGCTGCAAAGCCGAAGCGCCGGCCGCCCTTGACGACCTTGGCGACCCGATTGATGTGGACGAGCTTGTCGACCATGCCGTCGTCGCGCTCTTCGCGATCACGGCCGCGGCCGCCATCCCTACGTTCCTGTGCCATATCCTGTTCCTTGTTTTTTTCCGGAAGCACGGTTGATGATGATATCCGGGGCCTCTGTGGGTCGCCGGGGGCGAAAACTCTTTTTTCCTTCGCATGATCCTATCCGAAAAGTCTGCAACTTTTTGCTGCGCTGACCTCCGGTTCGGGATCACGCTTTAGAAGCTC
The DNA here is from genome assembly GCF_040322135.1 of Mesorhizobium sp. M0189. Classification (NCBI taxonomy): domain Bacteria; kingdom Pseudomonadati; phylum Pseudomonadota; class Alphaproteobacteria; order Hyphomicrobiales; family Phyllobacteriaceae; genus Mesorhizobium; species Mesorhizobium sp. M0189. Next base: position 9,059 of record NZ_JAMYSW010000020.1, on the reverse strand, counting down.
AGACCACCTTCACGGGCAGCCTCGGCAAGCGCCTTGACACGGCCGTGGTAGATGTAGGCGCCGCGGTCGAAGACGACTTCCTTGACGCCGGCCTTCGAGGCACGCTCGGCGATCAGCTTGCCGATGGCAGCTGCGGCCGCGGTGTCGGCGCCGGTCTTGAGCGAACCCTTGAGCTCCTTCTCGAGCGTCGAAGCAGCGGCGATGGTGTGGCCCTTGGCGTCGTCGATGACCTGGACGTAGATGTTCTTCGACGTGCGATGGACCGACAGGCGCGGACGATCGCCAGCGACCTTCTTGATCTGGCGGCGGACGCGCTGAGCGCGGCGCTGGGTGGATTCTTTCGAGCCCATGATATCAGTTCCTTGCCTTCAAAAGACGGGGGCAACCATATGCGGTAGGACAAGCCTCCCGCGACCGCTCCCCGCGGCGTTAAAATTACTTCTTCTTGCCTTCCTTGCGGACGATCTTCTCGCCAGCATAGCGAACGCCCTTGCCCTTGTAGGGCTCGGGGCTGCGGTACTCGCGGATCTCGGCGGCAACCTGGCCGACCTGCTGCTTGTCGATTCCGGTCACGGTGATTTCCGTCGGCTTCGGCACCGAAATCGTCACGCCCTGCGGCGTCTCGTAGACAACGTCGTGGCTGAAGCCGAGCGCCAGCTGCAGGTTCTTGCCCTGCATGGCGGCACGATAGCCGACGCCTGTGATCTCGAGCTTCTTTTCGAAGCCGTCCTTGACGCCCTGCAGGATATTGACGATCTGCGTGCGCGACATGCCCCATTTGGAGCGGGCGGTCTTGGTCTGGTCGCGCGGCTGGACAGCGATCTCGCTGCCTTCCATCTTGACCAGCACTTCGTCGTTCACCACGAACTTCAGCTCGCCCTTCGGACCCTTCGCCGTCACGGTCTGGCCGTTGACGGTCGCGGTCACGCCCTGCGGCAGCGAAACGGGTTTCTTTCCAATACGAGACATTTTGTTGTCCTCGTCACTTCTCTTGTTTCAGGTCTCGGCCTTCGGGACTTGATCCCGAAAACCGGTTTCCAATTGGGGTGACATACCAGATCAGAAGATCTGGCAGAGGATTTCCCCGCCGACATTCTGTTCGCGCGCTTCGTGGTCGGCCATCACGCCCTTCGGCGTCGAAAGGATGGCGATGCCGAGGCCGTTGGCGACGTGCGGTATCGACTTGGCCGAAACGTAGACGCGGCGGCCGGGCTTCGAGACCCGGGCGATTTCGCGCACCACCGGCGCACCGTCGAAATACTTCAGCTCGATCTCGATTTCGGACTTGCCGTTGTCGAAGTCGGTCTGGCTGTAGTCGCGGATATAGCCTTCGGCCTTCAGCACGTCGAGGACGCGGGTACGCAGGCGCGAGGCCGGCGTCGAAACGCTCGACTTCTTACGGCCATACGCGTTGCGGATGCGGGTCAGCATATCGCCGAGAGGATCGCTCAATGACATGTTATGTCCTCCTTACCAGCTCGACTTGACCAGGCCCGGGATCTGGCCGTTATTGCCGAGATCACGAAGCGCGATACGCGATACTTTGAGCTTGCGATAATAGGCACGCGGGCGTCCGGTGACTTCGCAGCGGTTGCGGATGCGGGTCTTGGCCGAGTTGCGTGGCAGCGCCGAAAGCTTCAGCTGAGCGCGGAAGCGCTCTTCCATCGGCTTGGACTGATCCATGATGATCGCCTTGAGCACCTTGCGCTTGGCAGCGAACTGGTCCGCAAGCTTGCGGCGCCTGTTGTTCTTCTCGACTGAGCTGGTCTTTGCCATTTCAGATTTTTCCTTTTCTCGCTGCCGTTACTGGCGGAAGGGGAAGTTGAAGGCCTTGAGCAATGCCCTGGCTTCGTCGTCCGTCTTCGCAGTCGTACAAACGATGACGTCCATGCCCCAGATCTGATCAACCTTGTCGTAGTTGATCTCCGGAAACACGATGTGTTCCTTGATGCCCATGGCATAGTTGCCACGGCCATCGAAGCTCTTCGGGTTGAGTCCGCGGAAGTCGCGGACGCGCGGCAGCGCGATGTTCACGAGACGGTCGAGGAACTCGTACATGCGTTCCTTGCGCAGCGTGACCTTGGCGCCGATCGGCATCTTCTCGCGAACCTTGAAGCCGGCGATCGAGTTGCGGGCGCGGGTGACGACGGCCTTCTGGCCGGCGATCATCGCAAGGTCTTCCGCCGCGATCGAAGGCTTCTTCGAATCGCCGGTCGCCTCGCCGACGCCCATGTTCAGCACGATCTTGTCGATGCGCGGAACCTGCATCTCGTTGTCGTAGCCGAACTGCTCCTGCAGCGCCTTGCGGATGGTCTCGTTATAGACCTGCTTGAGGCGGGGCGTGTTCTGGGCAGTTGCCTGCTTGGTTTGAGCCTTAGCCATTGATGACTTCTCCCGAGCGCTTGGCGACGCGCACCTTCTTGCCGTCCTTCTGGAAGGTGAAGCCGACGCGGGTCGGCTTGCCATCCTTGGGGTCGGCCAGCGCGATGTTCGACAGCTGGATCGGCGCTTCCTTGGTGATGATCCCGCCCTCCTGGGACTGGGACTGCTTCTGGTGACGACGGATCAGGTTGACGCCGCGCACCAGCGCGGTGTCGTCCTTCGGCTGCACCGAGAGGACTTCGCCCGAACGGCCCTTGTCCTTGCCGGCCAGCACGACGACCTTGTCGCCTTTTCTAATCTTTTGCATTGGTCCGGCTCCTTACAGCACTTCAGGCGCGAGCGAGATGATCTTCATGTGGTTCTTGGCGCGGAGTTCGCGCGGAACCGGTCCGAAGATACGCGTGCCGATCGGCTCTTTCTTGTTGTCGACGAGAACGGCTGCGTTCTTGTCGAAACGGATCACGCTGCCATCCGGGCGGCGGATGTCCTTAGCCGTGCGAACCACGACCGCCTTCATCACATCGCCCTTCTTGACGCGGCCGCGCGGGATGGCTTCCTTGATCGACACCACGATGATGTCGCCCACGGAAGCATATTTCCGCTTCGAGCCGCCCAGCACCTTGATGCACATGACACGACGGGCGCCGGAATTATCCGCGACGTCGAGGTTTGTTTGCATCTGAATCATGACTGGCCGCCTTCTTCTTTTCTAACGGGACGGGTTTCTCACCCCTCCCCGGTCTGTCCAAAATTCGTTTCGTTAGCCCTGATCAGGCCTGGTCCGAAGACACCACGACCCAGCGCTTGTCCTTGGAAATCGGCTTCGATTCCTGGATGAACACCTGATCGCCGACCTTGTGGGCGTTGTTCTCGTCGTGCGCCTTGTACTTCTTGGTCATGCGCACGGTCTTCTTCATCACGGGATGCGTGAAGCGCCGTTCGACCTTGACGACAACCGTCTTCTCGTTCTTGTCGCTGACGACGGTGCCCTGCAGAATGCGCTTTGGCATGGTTTTCGTCCTTAAGCCTTCTTGGCCGCGGACTTTTCCGCAGCGATGGTCTTGATACGCGCAATGTCCTTGCGGACCTGCCTCACGCGCGCGGTCTTCTCAAGCTGGCCGGTGGCCTTCTGGAAGCGCAGGTTGAACTGCTCCTTCTTCAGGCTGGCCAGGTCGTCGGTCAGCTGGTCCTGGGTCTTGGTCCGGATGTCTTCGGCTTTCATGATCAGCCCGTCCTTATTCTGCGATGCGCTGTACGAAGCGCGTCCTGACCGAGAGCTTGGCCGCGCCGAGACGCAGCGCCTCACGGGCGGTTTCCTCGTTGACGCCGTCGATCTCGAACATGATGCGGCCTGGCTTGACGCGTGCCGCCCAGTAGTCGACCGCGCCCTTGCCCTTGCCCATGCGGACTTCGGTCGGCTTCGACGTCACCGGCACGTCCGGGAAGATACGGATCCACACGCGGCCGGCACGCTTCATCTCGCGGGTGATCGCGCGGCGGGCCGCCTCGATCTCACGCGCGGTGACGCGGTTCGGCTCAAGCGCCTTCAGCCCGAAACCACCGAAATCCAGGTTGGTGCCGCCCTTGGCGGTACCGTGGATGCGGCCCTTGAACTGCTTACGGAACTTTGTGCGCTTTGGCTGCAGCATCGTTCTAACTCCAAATTCCTAACTGTCTTACGCGTTTTCGCGACGGCGACCGCGTTCGCGCTCACCACCACCGCCATGCGCATGATCGCCCTCGGTGGCGCGGCGCTCCGAAGCCATCGGGTCGTGCTCGAGGATCTCGCCCTTGAACACCCAGACCTTGACGCCGCAAATGCCGTAGGCCGTATTCGCTTCGGCCGTGCCGTAGTCGACGTCGGCACGCAGCGTATGCAGTGGCACGCGGCCTTCACGATACCATTCCATGCGCGCGATCTCGGCGCCGCCGAGACGGCCGGCGCAGTTGATGCGGATGCCTTCGGCACCGAGGCGCATCGCCGACTGCACGGCGCGCTTCATGGCGCGGCGGAACGCGATGCGGCGCTCGAGCTGCTGGGCGATCGACTGGGCGACCAGGGTCGCGTCGATCTCCGGCTTGCGCACTTCGACGATGTTCAGATGCGTCTCGGACTTGGTCATCTCCATCAGCTTCTTGCGAAGCTTCTCGATGTCGGCGCCCTTCTTGCCGATGATCAGGCCCGGACGCGCCGCATGGATGGTGACGCGGCACTTCTTGTGCGGACGCTCGATCACGACCTTCGAGATCGCAGCCTGCTTGAGTTCCTTCTCAAGATATTTGCGGATCTTGATGTCCTCGTGCAGCAGCTTACCGTACTCGCCTGTATTCGCGAACCAGCGCGAATCCCAGGTGCGGTTGATGCCGAGACGCAGACCGATCGGATTGACTTTCTGGCCCATTATGCGGCCTCCCCTTTTTCTTCGACTTCACGAACGACGATCGTGAGGTGCGAGAACGGCTTCTCGATACGGCTGGCGCGACCACGGCCACGGGCATGGAACCGCTTCATGACGATCGACTTGCCGACATAGGCTTCCGCCACGATCAGCGCATCGACGTCGAGGTCGTGGTTGTTTTCCGCGTTGGCGATCGCCGATTCCAGCGTCTTCTTGACCGTGCCGGAAATCCGCTTGGCCGAGAATTCGAGGTCGGAAAGCGCTGTCGCGACCTTCTTGCCGCGGATCAGCGCGGCAACCAGGTTCAGCTTCTGCGGGCTGATACGGATCGTGCGCAACACGGCGCGCGCTTCGTTGTCAGCAAGCCTGCGCGGAGCTTTGGCCTTGCCCATGATTATTTCCTCTTCGCCTTCTTATCCGCGCCGTGACCGTAATAGGTCCGGGTCGGAGCGAATTCACCGAACTTGTGACCGACCATATCCTCGTTCACTGAGACGGGAACGTGCTTTTGGCCGTTGTAGACACCGAAGGTGAAGCCGACGAACTGCGGCAGGATGGTGGAGCGGCGGCTCCACATCTTGATCACCTCATTGCGACCACCTTCACGAACCTTGTCCACCTTCTTCAGAAGGTAGCCGTCGATGAAGGGGCCTTTCCAAATCGAACGAGTCACTTGGCGTTACCTCTTCTTAGCTCTTGCGCTGATGGCGCGAGCGCAGGATGAACTTGTCGGTCGCCTTGTTGGACCGCGTCTTCTTGCCCTTGGTCGGCTTGCCCCAGGGCGAAACCGGATGGCGGCCACCCGAGGTGCGGCCTTCGCCGCCGCCATGTGGATGGTCGACCGGGTTCATGGTCACGCCGCGATTGTGCGGACGCTTGCCGCGCCACACGGTGCGGCCTGCCTTGCCGTCATTGATGTTGCCATGGTCCGGGTTGGACACGGCACCGACAGTGGCCATGCAGGAGCCGTGGACGACACGCTGCTCGCCCGAGTTGAGGCGCAGGATCGCCATGCCCTGGTCGCGGCCGACGAGCTGGCCATAACCGCCGGCCGAACGGGCGACCTGAGCGCCCTTGCCGGGCTTCAGCTCGATATTGTGGACGATCGTGCCGACCGGCATCGAGGCCAGCGGCATCGCGTTGCCCGGCTTCACGTCGACCGATTCACCGGCCACGATCTTGTCGCCGGGAGCCAGACGCTGCGGGGCGATGATGTAGGACAGCTCGCCATCGTCATACTTGATCAGCGCGATGAAGGCGGTGCGGTTCGGATCGTATTCGATACGCTCGACCGTGCCGACGACGTCGAACTTGCGGCGCTTGAAGTCGATGATGCGATAGGTACGCTTGTGACCGCCGCCGATGAAGCGGGCCGTGATGCGGCCGTAATTGTTGCGGCCGCCCGACTTGGTCAGGCCTTCGGTGAGACCCTTGACGGGCTTGCCCTTGTAGAGGCCCGAGCGGTCGACGATGACCAGCTGACGGGTGCTCGGCGTTACCGGGTTGAATTTTTTAAGTGCCATTGTTCTGTCCTCGCGACCTTGCTCAGAGACCCGTCGCGACGTCGATCGACTGGCCGTCGGCCAGCGTCACAACCGCCTTCTTGACGTCGCTCTGGCGGCCGATCGTGCCGCGGAAGCGCTTGATCTTGCCCTTGCGGACAAGCGTGTTCACGGCCATCACCTTGACGCCGAACAGCGCTTCGACGGCGGCCTTGATTTCCGGCTTCGACGCCTTCTTGGCGACGTTGAAGACGACCTGGTTCTGCTCGGAAGCCATGGTCGACTTTTCGGTGATCGCCGGCGAGACGATCACATCGTAATGACGAAGGTCGGTCATTTGAAGCGCTCCTCGAGAGCCTCGACGGCGGCCTTGGAAAGGACCAGCGTGCCGCGGCGCAGAATGTCGTAGACGTTGATGCCCTGGATGGGCAGCACGTCGATGTTCGGGATGTTGGTCGCCGCCAGCTTGAAGTTCTTGTCAAGCTCGGCGCCGCCGATCACCAGGGCGTTGCTCAGGCCCAGCGTCGCGAAATTCGCGATCAGCGCCTTGGTCTTGGCCTCGGTCAGCTTCAGCTCGTCGATGATGATGATCGACGCGCTCTTGGCCTTGGCCGAAAGCGCATGCTTGAGGCCGAGCGCGCGCACCTTCTTCGGCAGATCGTGCTCGTGGCTGCGCACGACCGGGCCGTGGGCCTTGCCACCGCCGCGGAACTGCGGAGCGCGAGCCGAATGGTGACGGGCGCGGCCCGTACCCTTCTGCTTGTACATCTTGGCGCCGGTGCGGGCGATTTCCGCGCGACCCTTGGCCTTGTGCGTGCCCTGCTGCTTCTTGGCAAGCTGCCAGCGCACGACGCGCTGCAGGATGTCCTCGCGCGGGTCAAGGCCAAAAATCTCTTCGGAGAGCTTCAGCTTGCCGGCGTCCTTGCCGCCAAGCGTTGTAATCTTGAGGTCCATTATTCCGCTCCCTCTGTGGCCGGGGCCTCGTTCTTGGCGGCACCATCGGTTGCAACGGCGCGGATCGCGGCGGGCTTCGGCGCGTTGGCCGGAAGCGCCACCTTGGCCGCGTCGCGGACCAGGATCCATGCACCCTTCGAACCCGGGACCGCACCGCGGATCAGGATCAGGCCGCGATCGGCGTCGGTCGAGACGACCTCGACATTCTGCGTGGTGACGCGTGTGTCGCCCATGTGGCCGGCCATATGCTTGCCCTTGAACACCTTGCCCGGATCCTGGCGCTGGCCGGTCGAGCCGTGTGTACGGTGCGACACCGAGTTGCCGTGCGTCGCGCGGCCGCCACCCATGTGGTGCCGCTTGATGACGCCCTGGAAACCCTTGCCGATCGTGGTTCCCGTCACATCGACCTTCTGGCCGACGACGAAATGCTCGACGGTGATCTCGGCGCCGACATCGATCATGTTGTCGGCGGAGACGCGGAACTCGGCAACCTTGGCCTTGGGCTCGACGGAAGCAGTCGCGAAATGGCCGCGCATCGCCTTCGACGTGTTCTTCACCTTGGCAAGGCCAACGCCGAGCTGGACGGCGGTATAGCCGTTCTTCTCCTGCGTGCGCTGCGCCACGACCTGGCAGTTCTCCATCTGGAGAACAGTGACGGGAACATGTTCCCCGGCATCGTTGTAGATGCGGGTCATTCCCACCTTCTTTGCAATCACACCTGAACGCATCGGTTCAATTCCTTTAGAGTTCCCTGTCGGGGCTGTCGCCCCTCCACGCCTCTTGTTCCTTCAGAGTTCCGGGTCGCCCCGCTGACCTCTGGTTCCTTAGAGCTTGATCTCGACGTCGACACCGGCGGCCAGGTCGAGCTTCATCAAAGCATCGACCGTCTGCGGGGTCGGGTCGACGATGTCGAGCAGACGCTTGTGCGTGCGCATCTCGAACTGCTCGCGGCTCTTCTTGTCGACGTGAGGCGACCGGTTGACCGTGAACTTTTCGATCCGCGTCGGCAGCGGAATGGGGCCGCGGACGTTGGCGCCGGTGCGCTTGGCGGTCGACACGATTTCCCGTGTCGAGGCGTCGAGCACCCGGTGATCAAACGCCTTCAGGCGGATGCGGATATTCTGTCCGTTCATGCGTCACTTCCTTGTTCTGGCGCGGCGCGGGCAGCGCCCGCGACAGATCGGTTTAAGTCCAAATTACTCTTTGATGGTGACGACGATGCCGGCACCGACGGTGCGGCCGCCTTCACGGATGGCGAAGCGCAGCTTCTCTTCCATGGCGATCGGCACGATCAGCTCGACATCGACGGTGATGTTGTCGCCCGGCATCACCATCTCGGTGCCTTCCGGCAGCGACACGATGCCGGTTACGTCCGTCGTGCGGAAATAGAACTGCGGACGGTAGTTGGTGAAGAACGGCGTGTGACGGCCGCCCTCGTCCTTGGTCAGGATGTAGGCTTCGGCGACGAACTTCTTGTGCGGCTTGACGGTGCCGGGCTTGGCCAGAACCTGGCCGCGCTCGACGCCTTCACGGTCGACACCGCGCAACAGCGCGCCGATGTTGTCGCCGGCCTGGCCCTGGTCGAGCAGCTTGCGGAACATCTCGACGCCCGTGCAGGTCGTCTTGGTGGTCGGACGGATGCCGATGATCTCCAGCTCCTCGCCGACCTTGACGACGCCGCGCTCGACGCGGCCGGTCACCACCGTGCCGCGGCCCGAAATCGAGAACACGTCCTCGATCGGCATCAGGAACGGCTTGTCGAGCGGACGAACCGGCGTCGGGATGTAGGCATCGACCGCCGCCATCAATTCGCGGATCGCGT
>NZ_JAMYSW010000019.1:0-94297 GCF_040322135.1 Mesorhizobium sp. M0189 | reverse complement strand
GCCGGCATCAAAAGGTTTCCACACCGCAGCAACCCTAAACGAACAGATCAACCTTCTGGAACGTCGTCACGTCGATCAGGCCGACGTCGGAAATCCTGAGCTCGGGGATGACGACCAGCGCCAGCAGCGAGTGCTGCATGTAGGCGTTGTTGAGTGAGCAGCCCATCTGGCGCATGGCGTCGCTGAGTTTGTCCGCCTTGGCGGCGACGATTTCCGCCCGCTCGTTCGACATCAGCCCGGCGATCGGCATTTCGACCAGCGCCAGCTCCTTGCCGTTGGAAAACAGCACGACGCCGCCGCCGACCTCGCCCAGCCGGTTCACGGCCAGGGCCATATCCTGCTTGTTGGTGCCGACGACGATGATGTGGTGGGCATCGTGCGCCACGCTGGAGGCCATGGCGCAGTCGCCGATATAGCCGAAGCCGGAGACGAAGGCGTTGGTGACGCCGCCGGTGCCCTTGTGACGCTCGACCAATGCGATCTGGCAGACATCGTTGCGGCGGTCCATGGCGACCAGTCCGTCCTCCACCGCAAGATCGGCCTCCAGCGCCCGCGTCGGCGCCTGGTTCTCGATGACGCCGATGACGCGTACCCGTACCTCGTTGGCGCCCTTGGGTGCCGCGATATCGAAATCCGCAGGTTTGAGCTTCTTGCCGAGCTTGACGGTGTTCTTCGCCGTCCGCGGATAATTGTAGGCCGGAATGTCGATTTCGAGCTTGCCGCCCTTGGCCAGCCTGACGCCGCGGGCATAGACTTCGTCGATGGTCATTTCGGCCAGGTCGGAGACGATCAGCAGATCGGCAAGCCGTCCCGGCGCGATCGAGCCGATCTCGCGTTCCAGCTTGAAATGCTGGGCGGTGTTGAGCGTCGCCATCTGGATCGCCGTCACCGGCTTCAAGCCCTGGCTGATGGCGTGGCGCACGACCCGGTCCATGTGGCCTTCATGCACCAGCGTGCCGGAATGGCTGTCGTCGGTGCACAGGATGAAGTTGCGCGGGTCGAGCCCGCTCTCCGTCACCGCCTTGATCTGCGATGCCACGTCGTACCAGGCCGAGCCCAGCCGCAGCATCGCCTTCATGCCCTGGCGGACGCGCGCGATGGCGTCCTCGGCGCGCGTGCCTTCGTGGTCGTCCTCCGGGCCGCCGGCGACATAGCCATGGAACGGCAGGCCGAGATCGCGCGAGGCATAATGCCCGCCGACCGTCTTGCCGGCCCTCACCGTCGCCGCGATCTCGCCCGACATCACCGGATCGTTGGCGGCGACGCCCGGAAAATTCATCACCTCGCCGAGCCCGATGATGTTCTCCCAGGTCATCGCCTCGGCAACGTCGGCGACGGTCAGCTCGGCGCCAGCATGCTCCAGCCCCGGCGCCGACGGCACGCAGGACGGCATCTGCACATGCACGTTGACCGGCATGGCGACCGCCTCGTCATGCATCAGCCGCACGCCCTGAAGGCCGAGCACATTGGCGATCTCATGCGGATCGATGAACATCGAGGTGGTGCCATGCGGGATCACCGCGCGGCAAAATTCCGTCACCGTCACCATGCCGCTCTCGACATGCATATGCGCGTCGCAAAGCCCCGGCACCAGATAGCGGCCGCCGGCATCGACCACCTTGGTGCCCTGGCCGATGGCATGGCCGGCATTCGGCCCGCAATAGGCGAAGCGGCCGCCGGCAATGGCGATGTCGGTGCCGGCGATGATCTCGCCCGAATGGACGTTGACCCAGCGCCCGTTGCGGATGACGAGATCGGCGGGTTTGCGGCCCATGGCGACATCGACCAGATGCGTCGCCATCTCGGCCCAGGGTTTTGGTTTCGTCGCATTGGCGGTCTTCGGCATCAAACAGGCTCCTCTTTGCCCGACTGTGCCAAGCCGGGAGGATTTTGACCAGCGAGGAAGTAAGCGCCGACGGCGAAACTGCCGATCTCCTCTCTCAAGGGGGTGATGTCGCCGAAGGCGACAGAGGGGTCGCCGATCCACGCGCGACGACCCCTCTGGCCTACCGGCCATCTCCCCCTCAAGGAGGGAGATTGATGCCACCATGGCTTTCGCCAATCGCCAAGGGCATTTTGCGTCGGCCGCAGCAACTTTGTTCTTGCTTTGTGCCGGCAGCTATGCTACTAATTTGGGTATGGTGCCAATTGGCTCCAACGACCCGTCCTCCCGAGGCGGGTTTTTTTTATTGCGCCATTCATGGCAAATGGCCCAGGCGGAATACGATTCCGTTGCGGCCAATCAGCCTTCGTCTCGTTAGAGGATCCTTCTGAATCGACGCTCGCGGAGTTTGACGCACTCCATCGTTCGAGCCTTCGGCCGGTTCAATCAATTCGATCGCGAACTGTCACTTCTTGCTCGGATCGTCTGCCGGGTTGACGTAGGTGATCTTGAATGGCCCCTCGCCATGAACCTGGATGATCGTTTCGCTTGTCGTCCAGGCGAAGTGATTCATTCCGGCCGGCGCGACGCCGAAGCCGCCAGCAGTCAGTTCGACGCCTTTCGCCTCGTCGAACTTATCGCCCATTCCAACATGGAAGTTGCCGGAAAGCACCGTTACGTATTCCGTGGTGGGATGATTATGTGCGGCAATTTTGTAGCCGGCGGGTGTCTTCAACCGCAGCACAAAGGCGCCGTCCTTTGAGGGATCTCCCGCGACAACAGCCATTTCCGCCCCAGCGGGAATGGCAGCAGGAGCAGGACCCCATTTGATGTCTTTGGCGTTCATCGGCATCTCATCGGCAAACAGAGGCGCCGTCCCAACAAGCAGCAGTGCCAGGGCAGAGGCAAGCTTGAGCATGACAATCTCCCAGTGTTTGTAGAGGATGGCGTCGAGTATCGGAGCGCCGATCCACTTGCCACTTCGAGCCTTACCAGGGCAGAGCGCCCGAACGCATCCTGCGAACGGGGGACGCGCATTCGCGGTAGCCGCGGAAGCTGCCGCTAAAAACATTTCCAGGTGAAACGATTTTGTTTGTATCACTGTAGGTGATCGGCCTCGCTAGCTTCCAGTGCCAGATTTGTCGACGGCAGAAGACGGCTTGACGGCCTTTGGCTGGCGGCTGAAAAGGGCTGGCCTGCGGACGTGGCGGAATTGGTAGACGCAAGGGACTTAAAATCCCTCGATCTCTGATCGTACGGGTTCGATTCCCGTCGTCCGCACCAGATTTGGAGTTGCGAAATAATTCGACTTTTTCAGATTTGCCGGACGCCCTGCTAAAAATTGTCCGGGGTATCCGCGAGGGTATCCATTCACTTATCGCTAAGGTGGAGTCGCGCCATGGCATGGTCTGACCTGCTTTTGTTTGCCCCCGGTATCCTTGGCGTCGCCGCCATGGGTTTGGCCAAGTTGCCCGACCTCATCGATGCCATCACTGGCGACGACCAAGCACCGTTCGACCGCTTCGATTCCGAGGCCCGGAATCGTGGTCTGGACTATGCCGGGATGACGAAGAAATGGGATGTTCGTACCGTCTTCGCTCAGCTTCGCACCGATGCCAGCAACGCCGTGGCGGCCGATGTGGAGAATTGGGCACCGGTCATGAACGATTCGATGAACTCCGCGCTGAAGGCTAATCCGCAGCGTGCTCACGAAGTAAGAGGTATGTTGGCCGGGTTGAGCTATTCCCACATTCTCTATGAGCATGAGGCCCGCGCCGTCGCCGCCCGCGCTTCGGATTCGCTGCAAAACCAGCGCTCGACCCGGCCGCAGCGTGTCGATATAGAATGCCCTGAAAAAGAGCCAAAAGGGGCAATCTGGTGAATTCCTATCTCCGTCCGCCGATTGTCGAAGCTGTCGTTGAGTTCGTCACAAATAATTCGATATCCTTTGACGACCTGCAGGCAATGTCGAACAAGGTAGCGGGCGACTACAAGAACCAATCCATTGAAAAGGGCATTCAGGTTCGCATCGACACGCTAGGTGGTGCTGCCACAGTCCATTCCGATCAAACACCTGATCGCTTCCGAAGGACTTCGGATGACCAAGCAGATATCGTAATCTTCGCGGATACCAGCCTGATAGTTGCACGTGCCGCACCCTATCCAGGGTGGGAAGTTTTAAGTGAACGCATTGGGAAAAACTGGCGTATTTGGTCAAAGGGACCATCGGGAAGGAGTGTTGTTCGGCTTGGGGCTAGGTTTATTAACCGTATAGACATACCAATTAACGGCGAAGAACGCATTGAACTCAACGACTATTTAAATTTCTTGCCGCAAGTCCCAAAGATTTCCGACAAGCCGATGTCCTCATTTCTAGTTCAAGCGTCAATGCCGACAGCCAATCCTCATTGGGACTGCAACATTATGTCTACCATAGTTGCACCGTCGCCATTGCTGAACCATATGTCCCTTTTGTTGGACATTGACGTCTTTAGGATGCGCGACATACCATCCAAAAGTGCCGATGTTCTGGCGATTCTCGAAGAGGCGCGGCCGTTGAAGAACATCATCTTTGAGCGCTGCATTACCGACCGAACCAGAGATTTATTTCGATGACAAGAACTACCCATACGGTAGCGGCTCATCCACGAACCCTGACGGCGCTGCCCCCGAGTGGGGCGGCCGGCGCATATTCAACGCAGATGAATTATGCATTGTCCAATGCGCTCACCAGGTCATTCACGCCTTTGGGTGATAGCAAGCCTCGCGGTAGTGACAGCCATCTCGATACGCTGTTGGAAAACGCCAAAGCAATTTTCAAGGTCACGACAAACACAGTTGCCATGCATCTGTTGTCCTCGGACTGGAGGGCGCGCCTATTCAGACAGGTCGATAGCCTCCTTGACGCGGAAGAATGGGATGAAGAGGACAAGCCGGTTGTTTCCGGGTCGTCGCTGACTTTTATTCGCATGCTGATTTTTCTCAAAGCCCGGCGGCCTGGGCTTGGCGCGACCAGTGATGGGAATTTGGTGGCGTCTTGGACAACGGGAAACAATCGCCTCACCATCGTTTGTAAGTCCGATGACACCGTTCGGTGGGTGATATCTACCCAGACCGATATGGGTTGTGAGACGGCAGCCGGTCAAACCACAATTCTTCGGCTTCCTGATGTTTTGCAGCCATACAATCCGGCGCAGTGGTTTTCTGATGAAGGGAGATAAGATACCGGATGAAGACTACCTGATACGAAGCGTCCCATTTTCCAAGTTGCGGAAGGCCGATGGCACGGACGAAGTTATCGGAGTTCTCCCCGAGGCATTCGTGATGCGCGATGTTGATTCATATCTGTCCGCAAACTGGCTTGAACATTTTGCGGGATCTGACCAGCAAAAGATCATCGCAGCTGTCCATACGCTACGCAAAAGCTCTCTGAAAATTTCATCCAAAAGTGGGTTTGCGCGGGGTAAGGTGAGCGACATTCGTTCCGCCTGCTCGACCCGCGGCCATAGCGTTCGGATTGTCCACGAACCAGAGCCAGACAATGATGCCCACGCGGCTGTGCGCCGCTATCCCCGTGATGAACTGGAACTCTTTGAAGTGCTTGCAACCGGCGCTTGGTCAGACTGGTTTCTGAACGCTAGCATCCCCTAGAAGCCGACTTTCAAGCGATGATGACGGCGACGCAGAAAGGTGGCCAGCGTCGCCCCAAGAGGGTTGAAGTCCTTTGATAGGTTGCAGCGGCTGCAACACCAGTTTCGATTACACGATGGAAAACGACGATACAATTGCGTTCAGAGTTGGCTCGGTGGACGACCCGACAAATATGGGAAAATCAGCAGCCACCCGCGAACTCGCTATGTTCGCTGCCGGTCATCTCAGGCGGGAAGATTGTCTGGTTTTGGAGAAGACTCAGTGGGAAGATGGAACCTAGGCGTTCGCGAGGCTGCCTAGGCAAAACGAACAAGCCAGAAATGCCGGTCGAATCCGGTTCCCCAAACCATTGCGGGATCGTCTAGAGGTTTAGGACACTGGCCATGATAGAAACGCCGCTCCCTCGGGTTGAGCGGCGTTTCGCTATGCGGGAACATTTTGAGTGAAGGATGATGCGGCTTGGGGGCCCCCCGCGAGAATCGCGCCAAGGATTGATCATTCTCACAGTGAGAATGACGCATTCGGAAGTGACCAGCATCCCGCTATAGACTACCGGCCCGGCGGCGGCTCAGAAAATTAACGCCGCGACGTCCCGGCCCGCTCCACCACCCTCACCTCCCGATCGGGTTCAGCTTCAAATGCTGGATCAGGATAATCGTCTTGGCATCGATAATCCGACCGTCGTGGATGCCGGCCAGTGCCTCGTCTAGCGGCATCTCCAAAACTTCGATGTCTTCGCCTTCGTCGTGGGCGCCGCCGCCGTCGGAAATGCGGTCGGCGGGCGAGTAGCGAGCGACGAAGAACCAGAGCCGCTCGGTGACGCTGCCGGGGCTCATATAGGGCGAAAACAGCCGCTGCACGTCCTTCAGCCGATAGCCGAGTTCCTCCTCGGCCTCCTTGCGGATACAGGTTTCGGGATCGTCTTCGTCGAGCAGGCCGGCGCAGGCCTCGATCAGCGGCTCCTTGTGGCCGGTGACGTAGGCGGGGTAGCGGAACTGCCGCACCAGAAGCACAGTCGAGCGCTCGGGATCGAAAGGCAGGATCACCGCGCCGTCGCCGCGATCGTAGGTCTGGCGGGTATGCGTTTCCCATTTGCCGTCGCGCCGGCGGTAGTCGAAGACGGTCTTTTTCAAAACCGCCCATTCGTCGGACAGGACTTCCTCAGAGCGGATGCGAATGCGATCTTCCATGGTGGACTCCCTGCTGCCGCGGCAAGGCGTAGCCGCGAACGGCGGTTCTTGCAATCCGGCCAGCTATTGGTCCAGAGCACCGGTTCACCGTCTCGTGTCTGGCGCTGGCACAATCGGCTGCATAAATAGCGGCAACCCTTCGCGGAGTTTTTTTATGACCTCATCGCTTTTCCAGCCGATCACCCTCGACGGCCTGACCTTCCCCAACCGCATCGCGGTCGCGCCGATGTGCCAGTATTCGGCCGACGACGGCTCGGCCAGCGATTGGCACCTCTATCACTGGATGAACCTGGCAATGTCGGGTGCCGGCATGGTCACCGTCGAGATGACCGAGGTCGAACGGCGCGGCCGCATCTCGCATGGCTGTCTCGGCCTCTATTCCGAGGACAATGAGGCGGCGGCGCGACGCACGCTGGATGCAGCCAAGCGTGTCGCCGCGCCGGGCACGAAATTCGGCACGCAGCTTGCCCATGCCGGCCGCAAGGCCTCCAACCGGAAACCCTGGGAAGGCGGCGGCCCGCTGCACGCCGATCAGGATCCGTGGCCGATCGTGTCGGCCTCGGCAATCGCCTACGACACCGGCTGGCAGGTGCCGCGGGCGCTGGAGGACGACGAGATCCTGCAAATCATCGAACGCTTCGCCGAAGCAGCCCGGCGTGCCGAGCGCGCCGGCTTCGACTTCATCGAGCTGCATGCCGCGCATGGCTATCTGATCTTCCAGTTCCTGTCGCCGCTCTCCAACCGGCGCACCGACCGCTGGGGCGGCTCGCTGGAAAACCGCATGCGTTTCGCCGTCGAAATCGCCAAGGCGGTGAAGCAGGCCGTGCCCAGACTGATGCTGGGCGCGCGTCTGTCGATCAAGGAATGGGTCGATGGCGGCTTCGACGTCGAGGATGCGATCGAAGTGGCAAAAGCGCTGAAGGAAGTCGGCGTCGCCTATCTCTGCTGCTCGAGCGGCGGCAATTCGCCGTTGCAGAAGCTGCCGTCCGGACCCGGCTACCAGGTTCATCTGGCCGAAGCGGTGCGCAAGGGCGCCGGCATCGCGACGCGGGCCGTGGGCCTGATCGACGATCCGAAACAGGCCGAGGCGATCGTCGCCGACGGGCGCGCCGACATGGTGGCGCTGGCGCGCGCCTTCCTTGCCGATCCGCGCTGGGGCTGGCGCGCCGCGGCCACCTTCGGCGAAAAAATCCACCCGGCGCCGCAGCTTGCCCGCTCGGTGACGACGATGCAGCATTGGATGAAGGCGGCGAACTGACGGGGCGGGTTCTCACCTCGCTGGACAGGGAACCATAGCTTCGCTTTGATCCTCTGCCGGTGTAGAGTGGCGAGGGCCGCGGCTGGGCGCGGCAGGTTGGGGGAGCAGAGACATGTCGTTCAGGGGGATTTCCATTGCGGCTGCTGCCGCGGTTTTGGCCGGGCTGTCGTTTGCCACATCGACGCCGGCCGGGGCGCAATATTGCGAAGGCACGGTGCACGGTCTTTCCAGGCACTACAATCTGGCAACGGGAAGCGGCTTTCTCGCCGTTCGGGCCCGGCCGAACTCGTCGTCGCGCATGATCGGGCAATTGTTCAACGGCGACCAAACCGAGATCTTTGACCGTCGCGGAAACTGGTACCAGGTCGATTTCGGCGGCCGCGCCGGCTGGGCGAATGCGCGCTGGCTGCGCAACGACTGCGGCTATTGAGGTATTTTCGCCTGAGCTAAAATAGCTGTTGCAACCAAATCGGCCGCTCCGCGTTGGCGGCGATGATGGACAGCAAGCCATTTGAAAAGCCGGTCGTGGTCGAACTCGGCCATGTCGGCAAATATCGGCATATCCGCAGCGCCCAGGAGGCGGCGGAGTGCCTGATGACGGTCTGGCCACTCAATCGCGGGCCGCGTCATCGTGATGCCCTCGACACTTGCCTAAAAGTGCTGGAAGGTTATCGTTCGACGGCCGATGCACGTCGGGCACTGATCGAAGCCGCCAGGGAATCGGACGTGCTGGTTACGGACGACAGGCTGCCAGACGACAGACTGGCCGACGATAGGCTGCATTGAGGCAACGGGCTTTCAACCGGAGGGTTCATGGCGAAACTGACCTATAAGATCGTCGAGCATGACGGAGGCTGGGCCTACAAGGTCGGCTCGACATTCTCCGAAACGTTCCCCACTCATCAGGACGCGTTGCGCGCCGCCGAGATCGCTTCGGCCGAACAGCAGGTCGCCGGCAACACCGATGGCATCCAGTACGAGGACGCCGACGGCAAATGGCACGACGAGCTCGCGGATGGCCGCGACCGGCCGCAGACCGAGGTTTCGGATTAGGGTGTGTCGATATCCAGGTGATGCCGGGCTGCTTTACAGGTCGGTTTGGTAGCGCTACCGTCTGACATCGCGCGTGACCGGGGAGGAGCCTGGGCGCTGTCGCGGGCCAGGCAAGAAAGCGGTTTCCTTCGAAGTCGTTGCAGGAATCAGTCGGGAGGAGATCGATGGCGTCTGTCGCAATCGGCGATGTCTACAAGTCATTTGGGACCGTCGAGGTCCTGCACGGGGTCAGCGTCGATATAAACGACGGCGAGTTCGTCACGTTGGTCGGTCCTTCGGGTTGCGGAAAGTCGACCCTGCTCAGGATGATCGCCGGCCTGGAAAAGATCTCGCGCGGCCAGATCGCGATCGGCAAACGTATCGTCAACAACGTTGCGCCAAAAGAGCGCGACGTCGCCATGGTTTTCCAGAACTATGCGCTCTACCCGCATATGACGGTCGCCGAGAACATGGCGTTCTCGCTGATGCTCAAGGGCGTTCCCAAGACGGAGAGCGATGCCGGCGTGCGGCGCGCGGCCGAAATCCTGGGACTGGTGCCGCTGCTCGACCGGTATCCGCGCCAGCTTTCCGGCGGCCAGCGCCAGCGCGTCGCCATGGGCCGCGCGATCGTGCGCGATCCGCAGGTCTTCCTGTTCGACGAGCCGCTCTCCAATCTCGATGCCAAGCTCCGGGTGCAGATGCGCGCCGAGATCAAGGAACTGCACCAGCGCCTGAAGACGACGACGGTTTACGTCACCCACGACCAGATCGAGGCGATGACCATGGCCGACAAGATCGTCGTCATGCACGACGGCATCGTCGAGCAGATCGGGCCGCCGCTCGAACTCTACGACCGGCCGAACAATCTTTTTGTCGCCAGCTTCATCGGCTCGCCCGCCATGAACATGCTCAGGGGCGAGATCGTAAGCGACGGCTCGCCGTCGTTTCGCGGCGCCGGAGGGATTTCGGTCCCGTTGGCCTCGGCACTTTCCATCGGCAATGGTGAGCCGGTCGTGCTGGGGATACGGCCCGAGCATTTGCGGCTATCCGACAATCAGGGCATTCCGGTCACTGTCGTGGTGGTCGAGCCGACAGGGTCCGAAGTGCAGCTCATCGGCCGAACCGCCGGCGGCGAGGAGATCGTCGCCAATTTCCGGGAACGGCATTCCTTCACGCCGGGCGAAACCATCTGGCTTACGGCCGAGCCTGGCCTCATCCATCTCTTTCACGGCAAAACCGGACAGCGGTTCGAAACACCCATCAAGCAGTAGGACGGCACGGACAATAAGCAGGAGGAAGCGAGCATGAAATTCACCAGACGCGACGTGATCCGCACCACCGCCGGCGCTGCGGCGGGAGCCTTGGGAAGCCGGCTCATCGGCTCTCCCGCCTTTGCCCAGGAGGGATTGAAGTACAAGCCCGAGGACGGCGCCAAGCTCAGGCTGCTGCGCTGGTCGCCCTTCGTGCAGGGCGACGAGGATCAATGGCTGGCCAACACCAAGCGCTTCACCGAAGCGACCGGTGTCGAGGTCCGCGTCGACAAGGAAAGCTGGGAGGACATCCGTCCCAAGGCAGCGGTCGCCGCCAATGTCGGCTCCGGCCCGGACTTGATGTTGGTCTGGTTCGACGACCCGCATCAATATCCCGACAAGCTGCATGACGTGACGGAACTGGGCGAATATCTCGGCTCGAAATATGGCGGCTGGCACGATGGACCGAAGCAATATGCGACACGGCAAGGCAAATTCCTCGGCCTGCCGCTGGCCACCATCGGCAATGCCATCGTCTATCGTGAAAGCTGGGTGAAGGAGGCCGGCTTCTCCGAATTTCCGAAGGACACGGCAGGCTTGCTCGAGCTTTGCAAGGCATTGCAGGCGAAGGGACACCCGGCCGGCTTCACGCATGGCCACGGCGTCGGCGACGGCAACAACTACGCCCACTGGCTGCTATGGAGCCATGGCGGCCAGATGGTCGACGAGAGCGGCAAGGTGACGATCAACAGCCCCGAGACGCTGAAGGCGATCGAATACGCGCAACAGCTCTACAAGACCTTCATTCCCGGTACCGAAAGCTGGCTCGACGTCAACAACAACCGCGCCTACCTGGCCGGCGAATTGAGCGTGATCGCCAATGGCATTTCCGCCTACAACACCGCCAAGATCAACAAGGACAAGGATCCGAAACTGACCGAAATCGCCAAGGACACGCGCACGACCAACCTGCCGATCGGTCCTGTCGGGAAATCCGTCGAGCTGTTCCAGGTGACCACGGCCGTGATCTTCGACTACACGCCCTACCCCAATGCGGCCAAAGCCTATCTGCAGTTCATGTTCGAGGAACAGCAAATGTCGCAGTGGATCACGTCCTCGGCGGGCTATTGCTGCCAGACGCTCAAAGCCTTCGACAACAACCCGGTGTGGACGGCCGATCCGAACAATGCCGCCTACGCCAAGGCCTCGGCGACGCTGCGGCCCAACGGCTATGCCGGCCCGCTCGGCTATGCTTCGGCGGCGACCATGGCCGACTATGTGCTGGTCGACATGTTCGCCAAGGCGGTGACAGGCCAGGCGACGCCGCAAGAAGCGATGGCAGAAGCCGAGAAGCGCGCAAACCGCTACTATCGCGTTTGAGCGGATTCAGCCGGGCAGCCATGCTGCCCGGCTTCGAATCGCGCATGGCCGCCTGGCCGATCAATGAGACTTAGAGGAGCCGACCCATGGCCGTGACCTCCGCTGCCGCTCAGCCACCCCGGTCGACGCTGTCGCGCATTTTGACGTTCGTGTCTGAAAGTCATAACGCGCTTGGCTTCGGCTTCATGCTGCCGGCGGCGGCGCTGCTGCTGGTCTTCCTAACCTATCCGCTCGGGCTCGGCGTCTGGCTCGGCTTCACCGATGCCCGCATCGGCCGCCCCGGCATCTTCATCGGCATCGAGAACTACGAATATCTGTGGGATGACGCCGTCTTCTGGCTCTCCGTCTTCAACACCTTGCTCTACACGATCAGCGCCTCGATCCTGAAGTTTGCGCTAGGCCTCTGGCTGGCGCTTATCCTCAACCAGAACCTGCCGTTCAAGTCGTTCTTCCGCGCGATCGTCCTGCTGCCCTGGGTGGTGCCGACGGTGCTGTCGGCCATCGCCTTCTGGTGGATCTACGATTCGCAGTTCTCGATCCTGTCCTGGGCGCTTATGGAAATGGGCCTGATCGACCATCGCATCAACTTCCTCGGCGATCCGGAGAATGCGCGCGCTTCGGTCATCGCCGCCAATGTCTGGCGCGGCATTCCTTTCGTGGCGATCACGCTGCTTGCCGGCCTGCAGACGATTCCGCAGTCGCTCTACGAGGCCGCCACGCTCGACGGCGCCAGCCGCTGGCAATTGTTCCGCTATGTGACGCTGCCGCTGCTGACGCCGATCATCGCCATAACCATGACGTTTTCGGTGCTGTTCACCTTCACCGATTTCCAGCTGATCTATGTGCTGACGCGCGGCGGGCCGGTGAACGCCACCCATCTGATGGCGACGCTGTCGTTCCAGCGCGGCATTTCCGGAGGCCAGCTTGGCGAAGGCGCCGCGATCGCAGTCGCCATGATCCCGTTCCTGCTGGCGGCGATCCTGTTCAGCTACTTTGGCCTGCAACGCCGCAAATGGCAGCAGGGCGGCGGAGATTGACATGACCGCGATCGAAACGAGCAAACGCCCCGAACTCGACGAAGGCGGCATGGGCTACCTGCAGAGTGTGCCGCGCCGCGTGGTGACGGTCTATCTGCCGTTGCTGATTTTCGTCATCGTGCTGTTGTTTCCGTTCTACTGGATGACGATCACGGCGGTTAAGCCCAACCTCGAGATGACCGACTACGCCAATTTCAATCCGTTCTGGGTGGTGCATCCGACGCTCGAGCATATCCGCTATCTTCTCTTCGAGACGTCCTATCCGGGCTGGCTGCTCAACACGATCATCATCTCGACCGCCGCCACTTTCCTGTCGCTGCTGGCTGCAGTGTTCGCTGCCTATGCGATCGAACGCTTGCGGTTCTCCGGGGCGCGGCAGGTCGGCCTCGCGGTGTTCCTGGCCTATCTCGTGCCGCCGTCGATCCTGTTCATTCCGCTGTCGGTGATGGTGTTCAACCTTGGGCTTTACGACACGCCCTTCGCGCTCATCCTCACCTATCCGACCTTCCTGATCCCGTTCTGCACATGGCTGCTGATGGGTTACTTCCGCTCGATCCCGTTCGAGCTGGAGGAATGCGCGCTGATCGACGGGGCGAGCCGCTGGCAGATCCTCACCAAGATCGTGCTGCCGCTGTCGGTGCCGGGCCTGATTTCCGCGGGCATCTTCGCATTCACGCTGTCATGGAACGAGTTCATCTACGCCTTGACCTTCATCCAGTCGTCCGAAAACAAGACTCTGCCGGTCGGCGTGCTCACCGAACTGGTGCGCTCGGACGTCTATGAATGGGGGGCGCTGATGGCGGGAGCGCTGATCGGCTCGCTGCCGGTGGTGGTGCTCTATTCGTTCTTTGTCGAGCACTATGTTTCCTCGATGACCGGAGCCGTGAAGGAATAAGTTCGGAGGTATTCCCGGCGGCCGGGATGTCCCGAGGCACCCTGCCGGCCGAGGCTGCGGCGGGTTGCACACCTTTGCGTGAGGTTCCGGGAGGGTGTCAGCTGCTGGTGTCGGACTTCGGCGCAAATGCGCGGTCGGCAATGCGTTCGATGAAAGCGACGACCCGTTCCGGCCCGACGAATTGTGGCATATGGCCAAGCCCCTCGACCGGCTCGAAATCGAGCCCGCTGATCTTTTCCATCAGCGGCCAGCCATGGATATCGATGCCCAGGACGATATCGGAAGCACCGAACAGAATGCCGGCCGGCATGGTGATCTCACCATAGCGTTGCTCGATACGGCCAAGGTCGTGCTCGATGGCCACGACATCTGTCGACGTTGCATAGAAATGGCTTGGCCTGAGCCCGCACCAGCCGCCGCCCTCGATCATATAGTCGGCCGGCCTCGCCTGCGGCGCAAAAATGAAGGCCAGCGTGCGTTCTGCGTATCTGAGAGCCGCCGGGATCGCCACCGTGTGAGCCATGATCCGGCGCCGCAGCGGCGACTGAATGTATAGCGGGCCGAACTTCTCGCGCGCGTCCGGTTCCAGATGGGTCAGCGGCGCCAGCAAGGCGATACCGGAAATCGCGGTGGGATGCTCGACAGCCAGCGTCAGCGCGATGGCGCCACCCAGCGAATGGCCGACGATCAGCGGCTTTTCCAGCACAAGCGCCTCGATAAAACGCCGCACGATCTCGGCCTGCTCGGGCAGCCGCCCGCTGGCGCGCCAGGCCCGCACTGAATAGCCGGAACCCGGACGGTCGAGCGCGATCAGCCGATAGTTCGGGCCGAACCGTCCGAACAGCGTGTGGCGGAATTGATGAAGCTGCGCGCCGAGGCCGTGCAGGAAGACGATCGGCCGCCCCTCGCCCATCTCGAAATAATGGATGCGATTGCCGTCGATCTCGATGAATTTACCGCTGGCCGGCACCAGCCTTTCGGCTTTCGCCGCAATCCGCAGCGTCGCCAGCACAGGATAAGCTGCCACGACGAGCGCCAGCAGAAACAGCGCGCCGAGCAGCCATAGAAGAATCGATACCGGCATGTTCTTGCTCATGGCCCAAACCGGTGCAGCATCACCCGCCGAAGGTTCCACTGCAAGGGAGGTGGCACAGGTGGATCCGTCGTTTGGCGGCATTGCCGCCGGCCGTTCGCCGCGCTATCTCAGGCGACCCGTTGCCGGAGCCTGCCATGACCGAAATCGTCACCGCCGCCATGCTCGTCATCGGCGACGAGATTCTGTCCGGCCGCACCAAGGACAAGAACATCGGCCACCTCGCCGACATCATGACGGCGATCGGCATCGACCTGAAGGAAGTGCGCATCGTTGCGGACGAGGAAGACGAGATCGTCGCTGCGGTGAATGCGCTGCGCACCCGCTACAGCTATGTCTTCACCACCGGCGGCATCGGCCCGACGCATGACGACATCACCGCCGATTCCATCGCCAAGGCCTTCGGCGTGCCGTGCGAATACGACGCCAGGGCCTACGCCCTGCTGGAGGCAAGCTATGCTGCCCGCGGCATCGAATACACCGAAGCGCGCAAGCGCATGGCGCGGATGCCGCGCGGGGCAGACCACATCGACAACCCGGTGTCGGTTGCGCCGGGCTTTCGCATCGGCAACGTCCATGTCATGGCCGGCGTGCCTGCGATTTTCCAGGCGATGCTCGACAATGTCGTGCCGACATTACGGGCCGGCACCAAAATGCTGTCGGCAACCGTGGAATGTCCGTTCGGTGAAGGCCTGATCGGCGGCCCGCTGGGCGATATCCAGAAGGCGCATCCGGATACGATCATCGGCTCCTACCCGAAATATGGCGACGGCAAATTCTGGACGGAACTGGTGGTGCGCGCCCGCAGCCAGCAGGCGCTGGACTCCGCGCGCGCCGACGTAGAGGTTATGGTGGCGGGCCTGACCAAGGCAAGCAAGGTGGGCTGATCGGCAGGCGTGACGGAACCAAGCATCGCGCCGTGACGTTTGTCACGAGTGGGATCGCCGAAAAACTGAGGGATTGCCCATGCGCTTCAAGACCATTGTTGCCATATTGCAGAATGAACAGGACGCCGAGCGCGTTCTCGACTGCGCGATCCCGCTGGCCAGCCGGTTCCAGAGCCATCTGATCGGCATTCATGCCGAGGCGCTGCCCGTGCCCTACACCTCGGCCACCGGCTTTCCGGACACCGAGTTCCTGCAGGTTTCGGCCGACATGAACCGGGAGCGCGCCGAGAAGTTGCAGGCCGCCTTTCACAAACGCGTCGAGAATTCCGGCCTGTCGTTCGAGTGGCGCAGCCTCGAGAGTTTTTCCGGCGACAGTGCGCTGACCGGTATCTCGACCGTTCGCACCGCGGATCTGATCATCGCCGCGCAGCGCGAATCGAGCGGCGATCCGAGCGCCGACGTCGACACGCTGGTCTACGATGCCGGCCGGCCGGTGCTGGTGGTGCCGCATTCGGGTCCGCTGGTCACCAGCTTCAAGCACGTGCTGCTCGCCTGGAACGGCAGCAAGGAGGCCGCACGCGCGGCCTTCGATGCCCTGCCCTTCATCATCGAGGCCGAGAAGACGGACATCGTCGTCATCGACCCGCCGGATACGCTCGAAGAGGCGCCGGAAACGGCCGCCGCCGAGATCGCCGCCTCGCTGTCCAGGCACGGCGCGACCGTCAGCGTCTCGGTGCTGAGGTCCGGCGGCGCCTCGGTCGACGACATCATCCAGACCAGGGTCGCCGAATCGGGCGCGGACCTGCTCGTGCTCGGCGCCTACAGCCATTCCTGGCTGCGCCAGCTGCTGTTCGGCGGGGTGACGCGAACGGTGCTGCGGACCGCGCCGGTGGCGGCTTTCCTGTCGCGGTAAGTTCATAGAGATCACGGGTTGGACAATCGCTTTGCCGCGCCCTTGCCAAGGCCAAGCCTTTCCAGTTAATTCCGCCCGCATTCCATAGTGTCTGCGCGCGATGCGCGCTTTGCGGAGTGCGCGAAAGATGTCCCTGCCCGAAAAAGCCTTCCCGGTCTCCTGGGACCAGTTCCACCGCGATGCACGCGCGCTCGCCTGGCGGCTTGCCGGCGCCAACAAGGGGCAATGGAAGGCAATCGTCTGCATCACGCGCGGCGGCCTGGTTCCGGCCGCCATCATTTCGCGCGAGCTCGGCATCCGCATCATCGAGACGGTCTGCGTTGCCTCCTATCACGATTATACCAGCCAGGGGCAGTTGCAGGTGCTGAAGGAGGTCACCCCGGCGCTGCTCGCCGATGACGGCGCTGGCGTGCTGATCATCGACGACCTCACCGACACCGGCAAGACGGCGGGCATCGTGCGCGCGATGATGCCTAGGGCGCATTTCGCCACCGTCTATGCCAAGCCGAAAGGCAGGCCGATGGTCGACACTTTCGTTACCGAGGTCAGCCAGGACACCTGGATCTATTTTCCCTGGGACATGGGCTTCACCTACCAAAAGCCGATCGCCGACGACCACGCCGGCTGATTCGCGGTAACGCCGCTTCCGTCGGAAGACAGCGTCGAGCACTCCTTGAAGGAGTGGCCCCGGCACACGATATTTCCTTAATCGACGCCCATTGGAGTGGTTAACCAGTCCACATGAAGTTTTTTACTTTTATTGCTTATGATTAGCCGTAAGATTTACGAGACGGCAAAACGATTCTGGAAGCTGGGGCAAGCTTCTCCGATGTTGACAAGGCCAACGACGCACAACCATCTGGCCGAAAGAGTCCGGCGACTCTTCGGCACGGTGCCGTCCCGCCTGCAGGTTGCAGCGCTGCCTTGGCGCGACAGCGAGGACGGCGTGGAGGTCATGTTGATCACCAGCCGCGATACCGGCCGCTGGGTGCTTCCCAAGGGCTGGCCGGAAGCAAAGGAGCCGCTTTGCGAAGCAGCGGCGCGCGAGGCCGGCGAAGAGGCCGGGCTGCGCGGCACGATCTCGCATCATGAGGCCGGCCGCTATTTCTATGCCAAGGTGCTGGCGTCCGGCGAGGAAGTGCCCTGCGAGGTGCTGGTGTTTCCGCTGCACGTCGACAAGGTCGCCGACCGGTGGAAGGAAAAGCGGGCGCGCATCCGCAAATGGGTCAGCGCCGCCGAGGCGGTACGCATGGTCAACGAGCCCGACCTTTGTCAGATCATCGGCCATTTCGGTGCTGACCCGCATCGCTTCAACTGAGTCGGCACATGGCTTCCGAGTCGGCATGGTCTTCGCTGCGGCGAAGGCCTTCGAGCGTCGCACCAGGCTTGTGGCTACAAAAACGGAAATCAGCGCGCTTCTGTCCCCGTTATCCACATATGTGACACACAAGATGTTGGGGTCATAAAAGCTACGCAAACGAATCCTTGACGGCGCAAAACGAGTCGCCTTTTATAGGCCATGCGCTCCTGTTGAGAGTGCGACCGGAAAAGTTTCGAGGCCGGTCTTTTTCCCGGAATATGTGCGTTTTGAGCCGCATTCCCGCCTGTTTACGAGGCCGGCGAAGGCGTGGGATTTTGAAGCCTTGGGTGGCGAAAGGGAGGATTGTCGGACTTGAATAAATTGTCTGTTAATACTATATTTAGTGTTTGCAGGTAGGTTCGACGCTAGATAATGTGAATTTCCCTCGACCGAGGGTGTTGCAAAAAGTTTTCAGTTTTGAGGGACCCACAGGGTCCGTCAGCGCGTTGGACAGCGACCTCGCAAGAGGTTCGACCGGCAGGGCGGCGGAGACTGTGAAGATGAGAGCCGGCGGTTTTCGAACGCCGGCAGACGGCGGCCATGCGCGTTTCGTCAAGAGGGCAGAAATCCTCTGGGAAAAGCGCTATATGTAGACAAAAGGGACCGGACCAATGCGCATCGAGCGTCGTTTCACCAAGCCAGGGCAATCAGCTTACGCGGAGATCGAGTTCCGCAAGGCGCTTTCGGAGATCAAGAATCCGGATGGCTCGGTGGTGTTCCGCTTGGACAACATCGACGTGCCGGCGCAGTTCTCCCAGGTTGCCGCCGATATCCTGGCGCAGAAATATTTCCGCAAGGCGGGCGTTCCCGCACGGCTGAAGAAGGTCGAGGAGACGCAAGTCCCCTCCTTCCTGTGGCGCTCGGTCGCCGACGAGGCTGAACTGGCCAAGCTGCCGGAAGCCGAGCGCTACGGTTCCGAGACCGACGCCCGCCAGGTCTTCGACCGGCTTGCCGGCACCTGGACCTATTGGGGCTGGAAAGGCGGCTACTTCAAGTCGGAGGAAGACGCGCGCGCCTTCCGCGACGAGCTCGCCTATATGCTGGCCACCCAGCGCGTCGCACCGAATTCGCCGCAATGGTTCAACACCGGCCTGCACTGGGCCTATGGCATCGACGGCCCGAGCCAGGGCCATTTCTATGTCGACCCGTTCACCGGCAAGCTGACCAAGTCGAAGTCTTCCTACGAGCATCCGCAGCCGCATGCCTGCTTCATCCAGGGCGTGCAGGACGACCTCGTCAACGAGGGCGGCATCATGGATTTGTGGGTGCGTGAGGCGCGCCTGTTCAAATACGGCTCCGGCACCGGCTCCAACTTCTCGTTCCTGCGCGGCGAAGGCGAAAAGCTGTCGGGCGGCGGCCGCTCGTCGGGCCTGATGAGCTTCCTCAAGATCGGCGACCGCGCCGCCGGCGCCATCAAGTCGGGCGGCACGACGCGTCGCGCCGCGAAAATGGTCATCGTCGACGCCGATCATCCCGATATCGAGGAATTCATCGACTGGAAGGTCAATGAGGAGCAGAAGGTAGCCTCGCTGGTCACCGGCTCGAAGATCGTCAAGAAGCACCTCGAAGCGATCATGAAGGCCTGCATCAACTGCGAAGGCAATGGCGACGATTGCTTCGACCCGGCGGTCAACACCGCGCTGAAGCGCGAGATCAAGGCGGCCAAGAAGGACGCGGTGCCGGAGAACTACATCTACCGCGTCATCCAGTTCGCCAAGCAGGGCTACACCTCGATGTCGTTCAAGACCTACGACACCGATTGGGATTCGGACGCCTATCTCACCGTTTCCGGCCAGAACTCCAACAATTCGGTGTCGCTGAAGGACGATTTCCTGCGCGCGGTCGAGCAGGACGGCGACTGGCATCTCACCGCCCGCAAGGACGGGAAGGTGCTGAAAACGCTGAAGGCGCGCGATCTCTGGGAAAAGATCGGCTATGCCGCCTGGGCGTCGGCCGATCCGGGCCTGCATTTCAACACGACGATGAACGACTGGCACACCTGCGCCTCGGCCGGTGCGATCCGGGCGTCCAATCCGTGCTCGGAATATATGTTCCTCGACGACACCGCCTGCAATCTGGCCTCGATCAACCTTCTGCCCTATCGCAACGCCGACGGCACCATCGACATCGCCGCCTACGAGCACACGGTGCGGCTGTGGACCATGGTGCTGGAAATCTCCGTCATGATGGCGCAGTTCCCGTCGAAGGAGATCGCCAAGCTTTCCTACGAGTACCGCACGCTCGGCCTCGGCTACGCCAATATCGGCGGCCTGCTGATGACCTCGGGCATTCCCTATGATTCCGACGAGGGCCGCGCCATCTGCGCCGCCCTCACCGCGATCATGACCGGCACCGCCTATGCCACTTCGGCTGAAATGGCCGCCGAGCTCGGCGCCTTCCCCGACTACGACCGCAATGCGCAGAACATGCTGCGCGTCATGCGCAACCACCGCCGTGCTGCCTATGGCGACAGGGACGGCTACGAGAAGCTCGCCGTCAACCCGGTGCCGCTGGTCGCCTCGGATCTCAGGCAGCAAGAGCTTGCCGACCATGCCAAGGCCGCCTGGGACCGCGCCATCGAGCTTGGCGAGGAGCATGGCTACCGCAACGCGCAGGCAACGGTGATCGCCCCGACCGGCACGATTGGCCTGGTGATGGATTGCGATACCACCGGCATCGAGCCCGACTTCGCGCTGGTAAAATTCAAGAAGCTCGCCGGCGGCGGCTATTTCAAGATCATCAACCGTGCGGTTCCGGAAGCGTTGCGCACGCTTGGCTATTCCGAGAGCCAGATCGCCGAGATCGAGGCCTATGCCGTCGGCCATGGCAATCTCAACCAGGCGCCTGCCATTAACCCCGGCTCGCTCAAGGCAAAAGGCTTCACCGACGACAAGATCGCGGCGCTCAATGCGGCGCTGAAGTCGGCCTTCGACATCAAGTTCGTCTTCAACCAGTGGACGCTGGGCGCCGAATGGGTGAAGGAGAATTTTGGCTTCACCGATGAGCAGCTCAACGATTTCTCGTTCGAGATGCTGCCGGCGCTTGGCTTTTCGAAGAAGGACATCGAGGCCGCCAACATCCATGTCTGCGGGGCGATGACGCTGGAAGGCGCGCCGTTCCTGAAGGCCGAGCACCTGCCGGTGTTCGACTGCGCCAGCCCGTGCGGCAAGATCGGCAAGCGTTCGCTGTCGATCAACAGCCACATCATGATGATGGCGGCGGCGCAGCCCTTCATCTCCGGCGCCATTTCCAAGACCATCAACATGCCGAACGACGCGACGGTGGAAGACGCCAAGGGCGCCTACATGCTGTCGTGGAAGCTGGCGCTGAAGGCCAACGCGCTCTATCGCGACGGCTCGAAGCTGTCGCAGCCGCTCAATGCCTCGCTGCTCGCCGATGGCGAGGAGGACGAGGACGAAGCCGTCGAGCAGCTGATCGCGGGACCGGCCGCGCAGCGCGCCGTTCAGGTGACCGAGAAGATCGTCGAGCGCGTCGTCGAGCGTCTCTACCGCGACCGCGAGAAACTGCCGAACCGCCGCAAGGGCTATACCCAGAAGGCGGTCGTCGGCGGCCACAAGGTCTATCTCAGGACCGGCGAGTTCGACGACGGCCGTATCGGCGAGATCTTCATCGACATGCACAAGGAAGGTGCGGCCTTCCGGGCGATGATGAACAACTTCGCCATCGCCATCTCGCTCGGCCTGCAATATGGCGTGCCGCTCGACGAATATGTCGAGGCCTTCACCTTCACCAAGTTCGAGCCGGCCGGCATGGTGCAGGGCAACGACGCCATCAAGAACGCCACGTCGATCCTCGACTACGTGTTCCGCGAACTTGCCGTATCCTATCTCGGCCGCCACGATCTCGCCCATGTCGACCAGTCGGATTTCGACAAGACCGCACTCGGGCGCGGCATCAACGAAGGCAAGGCGACGCCCTTCTCCAAGGGCCTGACCCGCGGTGCCTCGCCGGTCAAGCTGGTGTCGGGCATGGGAGCGGAGCCCAAGGGCTTTGCCGGCGCGGGCTCCGGAACTCCGTCCCGTACCGCCCCGACCGCCTTCTCCGGCTCCAACGTGCTGACGTTGAAGCCGGCCAGCGACGAAGCCATCGCCTACAAGCGCGACTATGAGGAACGCGCCAGGGAACTGGTCGAGGACATCGTCTACGCGGAAGCGTCCGACCCCACGGAGCTGTTCACCGACGAGGCCGCAAAAGAAGCAGCCGAAGCCAAAGCGCTCGCCGCCAACCGGCGCCAGCAATCGCTGATGCAGGGCTACACCGGCAACGAATGCTCGGAGTGCCATAATTTCACGATGGTGCGGAACGGGACGTGCGAGAAGTGCGATACTTGTGGGGCGACGAGCGGGTGTAGCTGAGGCCATTTCCCCAACTAGTCCAACCACAAAACCCAACGACCTGCTTTTGCAGCGGGCCGTTGGGTGATGAAATTAGTTTGAATAACTTACAGCAGAACGGGCGGCAGAGACCGGGGTCAGTTAGTAGCCATGTGGCGTGACGTCCTTCTCCAACTCTGCGACTTCCTTCTTTACGATCTGGAGAAATCTCTTATTGATCCGCTCCTGAGTCCAAGATCGTACGACGCTATCGTCCCCGAAAAAATCCATATCTGCAATTAATTTTATTTTTTGTTCATTTGTATAGTCGTCAAACTTCGGTATGTATTTTGTACTATTCATGTTAAACCTTATTTCGTAGTAGGCTTTTACAAACTTCTTCGGCTTTCCGTATTTATCAAGGCCGAGCGCTGACCATTCCCGAGAAACAAATGCATCCAATCTCTTCAGTTGACTAACATCATCGGTCAAAGAGAAGAAAAACATCCACCCCATACGTTTGCCGTTAAAAATACATCCGCTTATCTTGATATTTAACCTAGAAAATATCTTGCTATTATTTGCACTGTATTTGGCTAACGTAATAACCGATATGATATTATCGATCATTCGTCGATACGAACTACTTCTTACAGATATAGCTCCTGGCTTAATTTTATAGCCAAGATACTCTATTCCCTTGGAAACTGGCACTATCTTCGTCTTACTGCCCTCCACAAGCTCGTGGCTACTTAGTCCGATCTTTTCCAGACTGTTGTATATCGATTTAAATTTGCGCTTAGCCTCGACACTTTTGCATATTACGACAATGTCATCCACATAGCGAAAATATGTGAACCTCGACTGAGCCATCTGATCAAATTTGGTCATGTATATCGAGGAAAGAATGTTAGACACACTAAGCCCTTGCGGCACTCCTCTGGTATTAACGCCATCCCCAACCCGATTGCCCGTAGGGGTTCGAATCGCTTTGAGCACGAGGTTTAGGATCGCACGCGACCGTATGCGTTGCCGTAGGCGGGATAGTAGACTCTCATGGAGAATACTCGGATAGAAATCTTTGATATCCAATTGAATAAAGGAGTACTCATCAGTGAGTGGCTTTATGAACTCGGCGATCTCGCCCACATAGTAATGCGGGGCGGACGGCTTTCGATCCTTGAAGATCTCCATCAGAACGTTAGTCAGAGCTCGAAGCGCCAACCTGTCTCGTACTGTTGCAATTGAAATTTCGCGCGGGATCTTACCCGCCCCCTTCAACACAAGCTTTTGCTTAAAAGCTGTAAAATCATATTTATCCTCCCACGCCCTGACGGCCATGCGAGCTACTTCAACATCTATAGTCTTCTCAAATTCAGTTGGGTTAATGCCATCCTTGCCGGCTGTCGCACTCTGCAAAATTCTTTCATAGAAGATTGCCTTTAGGCGATCTACCGAGAATTCCCGCTTAAAAAGCTCACTTGGGGACATCGATACCCAGGCCCAACAGCGGGGCAAACAGAAAGACTACCGGAAGCAAGAACAATAATATCACGACAGAATAGAAGAATGCTGACCTGCACAGAAAAGATATCACCATAAATTTTGTGAAGGACAGTTCGACGCTCCCATTTCTGAGCTTTTTTCCCTCTAACAAGGTATGATTTACGAGAAGATCGTAATAATCTCTATCGGAGTGATTTGGAAACTTTGATAGAATATCCATATACCGCATCTGCTTATCTTCAGGCGGCAAATTCTCACCATGTAGTTTCTGTAGACTTAAGTAACAATCTCGAAATACCATTGCCGCCGCTTCAAATCGAAACCCAGCCACCACTAGAGACGCAGCCAGAACAACCACAGAGGCAGAAATATTAATACTATCAAATAATTTGTAGTAGTTTCTATAATACTCCGAAAAAGCCGATATAACAACAACAAACAGTGAGTAGTACGTGAGAAGCAAATACGAATAATTCTGCCTTCTGAGCGCTTTACGCTCTGAAATCATCCTTGTTCTAGACGTAATCCAGATTCTGTCATCGACATTGCCATCTGGTGTGTCAGCCATGAGTCCTCCGTTCGATGAGAGGTACGGACGCCATTTCTCAAAGCAACTAAGCACTCGCAAGAAGCGGATGCAGCATAAGCTGAGGCAGATGCCCCCCTAGATAACCATGACCCATGAATGAGCCAATGAGATTGCTCTCACTCCGTCCGTACCCCAAGACATATAAATTCTAAATGCTTACGCGGTTCAAGTCTTTTTCCTCTTCTAAACGGCAAGACCTCCCTTCGCATGTAGCGCTAGTATGGGATTGACCGTGAAAAGGCGATACTCAGATCGTGCTCCTCTAAGGCAAAATCTCCAGCGTCTGCTCGCCAAACAGCGGCTCATCCTGGCCGATGCGGACGAACAGCACCTTCCGCACCTCCGCCCGCCAGCACCTCGAAACACCGGATGCCGTCAGGCATTTCGGCCGCGCCGCGACCGCTGTATTTGATGGCCAATGCGTTGCCAAAGTGTCCGAAGTGGATCTGGCGGAAGCCGAGGTCGCAGCGCTGCACCCAGGCGCCAAGGCCGATCGTCTTGTCGGCCGGTTTTTCGCAGCCGCAGTTGTCGATAGGCGGGCGCGACGGCGCCGGCTCTTCCGCACCCGCTGCGGCGGCCATCGTCACCGATGGAAACAGGGCGCAGATCGAGGCTATCGATCTGATGGCGCTATTCATCGCTGCATCCTGTCAAAGTGAAGGTAGCTCAGCTACTCCGCGTCGGCCACCATCTGCCGTCCGCCAGTCCAGTCGCGCCAGGCCCTCTCGTCGCCATGGAACACGTTGAGGTCGATGCGGCCTCTCACACCGTGCGACAGGCCGGAGCCGGAATATTGCCAGAACAGCCATTTGCGGCCGGGATAGACCTTTGACGGATGCGCCGCCACGGCGCGCAGCCAGAATGGATAATCTGGGAATGCGCCGCGCAGATTGTCGCGGTAGAAGTCGGGCGCGGTGTAGATGATCGGCCGCTGGCCGTAGTGGCGCTCGAGCTTGTCCATGAACACCTGCATCTTCTCCAGCACCTTTTGCCGGGACGGGCGGCGCTTGCAGCTGGATTCGCCGTTCCACTCGACGTCGATCACCGGCGGCAGCGCACCCTCGACCCTCGGCACGTTGCGGATGAACCAGTCCGCCTGCTCGCCGGCGGTGCGGCACCAGTAGAAGAAATGATAGGCGCCGCGCTTCAGACCGGCGGCGTCGGCATTGCGCCAGTTCCTGGTAAACATCGGGTCGATATGATCGCCACCGTCGGTCGCCTTGATGTAGGCGAAGTTGGCGCCCTGGGCGCGCAGCTTTTGCCAGTTCACATTGCCCTGCCAGCGCGAAACGTCGACGCCATGGACGGCGAGGCGCCTTGGCGAGGAGGACTTGCCGAAATTGATCGGCTTGGCGTCGAGAAAACCATAGCGCGTGACCGGCTCGGCAAGCATCGCCGGTGCCGCGCGTGTCAGCCGTTTCGGCGGCGACATCAGCGCGATCACCTCGGCCGGCGGTTCGACGTCCTGATCGGGTACGTCCATCGCGACCGGCTGCTCGTCCTGCTCCTGTTCGGCAAAGGCGGGCGCAGCATCAGTTGTCGCCACGGATGCCACCGGCGCGGGTGGCCGCACAACCGAGCTGGTGGTCTCGCTGGACGGCACTTGCAGCGCATCGACGCTGGAGGTCGACGTGCAGCCGGCAAGGCACAGCGCTGCGATCGAGAAGATGACGACGCCTGATAACCGCATCTGGACCTGTACGCAAAACACAACAGACCGAAGGCAGGACAACGCCGCCGGACAAACCAAGCTGGATTCCTAACAAGAAACTACCAACAAAGTTTGAATCGAATTGTTAGGGCTCTCGTCGAGACGTCGGCGGGACGGAGGCGCGCTATCCCTCCAACGTTTGGCCATGTCGCTGCCTCCGCTTGACAACTCATGGCATGAGATTAGTCTCTACTAATCTTACGGTGTAAGGCACTACTTGGGAGGAAGTTATGCAGCCCGCCGCCCTGTCAGAATTGCAGCCGGCGGTCACGCCGGAGCCACGCTCGCCCGCCATCGGGATCGACGAGATATCCGGCGATCTCAGCCGCGTCATCGAACGCGCTGAGGTCGATGCCTGGCTCGATCTCTATCGCGCCGCCCCGGCAGACTTTGCCGCAAGGCAAGGCCTAGCCATCGCCGAAGATGGCGATCTCGTCTGGACCACCTGCACGACGATCCCGTTCATCCATTTCAACTGCGTCAAGAACCTTGGTGTCGATAGCGCGGCCACCGAGAGCCGGCTCGATACGCTTCTGAGGCATTATCGCGACGCCGGCATTCTGCGGCCCTGGTTCTACACCAACCCACACACCGAGCCCGCGACGCTCAGCTGCTGGCTCGAGGCGCGCGGCCTGCAGCGTCAGGGAGGCTGGGAACGCATCTTTCGCGACGCCACGCCGTTGCCAGCGGAGCCGCTTTTCCCGACGGAGGATGTCTCGGTCGAGCGGGTGACGCCGGCAACGGCAAGGGAATGGGCTGGGTTCATCGACAGCCAATACCGGTTGCCGACCTCACCGTGGTTACTGGCGCTGGCCGGCCGGCGCGGATGGCATCATTACATGCTGCGGCGGGACGGCGCTGTGGCGGCGGTGCGCTCGATGTTCATCGGTGCCGACGGCATGGCCTGGAGCGGCATCGACGCGCCGGTGCCCGGCATCATGGCGCCGAGCTTCGATCTCGATGCAATGCTCGGCGAAGCGATGGTGCGCGACGGACTTGCGGCCGGTGCAAAACTGTTCGTGGCCGATATCGAGGCGCCGCAAGCCGAACGCGACGGGCCGGCCTATCGCAACTATGCACGTCTCGGCTTCAAACTCGCTTATTTCCGCAGCCATTACAGCTATTTGCCGGCAAATTCCGGCTAACCGCTTCAAGACCCTAGCCGCACAGCCACAGCTTGTGGCAGGTCGTGGCCATCAGGTGGGCCGGCGGTACAAAACGATCGTTGACCGCCACATCATCGTCCGCCCGCCGGACTTTTTCTTCGAGCAGCGTGCGAAGTTGCGCCGGTTGCACGCGGTCGCGCTCCATCACCAGCTTGATCATCGGATCGCTCAAGAGTTCGTCCAGGGTGTTGATGCTGTCGTTCATTCCGTCGCCTCCTCGACTGCCGCCCGCACGCAATAGATAGGCAGCAATGATGGCCCGCCAATGACGCTTTGCCGGCTATCTCGTGTCGCTTTGGATTAAATTTTGTCCAGATTTCACCTCAAACCGGAGGTGGCGCGCCTTCATATTGCGGCAGGCCGTCGTCGATCTGCACCCAGGGCTGCTTCGAGGCGGTCCAGATATGCATCTCGGGCCTGAACACTGAGGGGTCATCGAGCGAGCCGGTGGTGACGCCGATGATGCCGGCGGAATCGCGCCGGGAAAACATCGTCGTGCCGCAGCGCGGGCAAAAGCCGCGCTTGAGATCGGGCGAGGAATTCACCATCGCCAGCGGACCGTCGACCGTCACATCGTCGATACGGAACAGCATGCGCGCGTTGAAGGCGGCACCCAGCGCCTTCTGGCACAACCGGCAATGGCAGATCCGCTCATTGATCGGTGCCGCCTCGGCGCGGTAGCGCACCGCGCCGCACAAACATCCACCCTGATATCCAGCCATCGCCCGCGTCCCTTCCCTGTAAGGATAGGCGATACCTATCGATAGGCGTGGCAGCGTCAATTGAAAAGCTTTGATGGCGCCATCTATAGCTGTGATGCGGCCGATACACGATTGGCTCGATGCGCCGCGCCAAGGCCTCATCGACGAAATGCCGGCCGTCTCGCGGGAGACGGCCGGCAGACAATTGACTGCGTGTCAGTTCGTTTCGTTGACGACTTCGTCCCAGGTCTTGACCTTGGTCTCGCCATTAAGGAACGGCAGCGCGGCAGGTGTCAGTTCCGGCGCGAAGAACACATCGTAGTGGGTGCGGTTCGGCACGATCGCCAGGCGGTTCTGCGACAGGTTCTCGCGCATCCAGCCGGCGTCCTTCAATCCGCCGCCGAGCATCTGGTAGAATTTGATCTCGTGCTCGGGCCGGTACATGTCGCTGTCGCCAAACACCAGCATCACCGGCATTTTCAGCTTCGGCACGTCGGCGGAATAATCGTAGTCCTTGCGCATATAGGCGCCAAGTTGATCGAGGAGTTTCGGAAAATCCTCCGGATGCGGCGCAACGGCGACGTAGGATTTGTACATCGGCGTGTCCTTCATCATGTCAGCCATCGCCGCGCCGACCTGTGCCTGCTGGCCACGCATCTCGGCATAGAAGCCGTCCGCGGCGTAGGGGGTCGAGACCAGCACCAGCCGGCGCACCGCCTCGGGATGCTGCACGGCCATGCGGAAGGCGACGCCGCCACCCAGCGAATAACCCATGACGTCGACCTTGTCGTAGCCGAGCGCCTTGACGATCGCCGCCATGTCGTCGCCCATCGCCTCCAGGCTGAGCGGCCGGTCGCCGAGTGCGGTGCGGCCATGGCCCTGCAGGTCGACGCCGATGACGGTGCGGTTTTCGGTAAGCTTCGGCAGGATCGGCGCGAACATATCCGTCGTGCCGAGCCCGCCATGCAGCAGAAGCAGCGGCTCTCCCTTACCATAGACGGCGTAATAATAGTTCAAACCGTTGATCGGCAGCAGGCCGGATTTTTCCGGCTTCGGCAATGTTGCGGTTGCGGTCGTCATGGCGGGCTTGGCCTCCTCAGCGTTGATGGTGCCCGGCGCCGCAAACAGCGCGGCGGCCGAAGCGAAAATGGCGAAAAATATCGATCTGGACATGTCAGTCTCCCTCTCCCGTTTGCATCAAAGTCGCTTTGCGACTTCCTCGAGCTGTTCGGCGCACTGGCCCCAGCCCTCGTGAAAACCCATTTTCTCGTGCTGTTCGCGGTCGGCGACCGACCAATGCGCAACCCGGGCGACGTAGCGGGTCTTGCCCGTGCCCTCGTCCTCGAGTGTCACAATGCCGGTCATGAACGGTTTGGCGGAAGGCTCCCACGCCTTGGTATAGGCATCGGTGAAGACGAGCTTCCTGCCCGGCACGACTTCGAGGAAGACGCCGGGGTTCGCAAACTCGTTGCCGTCGGGACCGGCCATGACGACCAGGCTGGTGCCGCCGGCGCGAACGTCCATCTCAGCGCGCGGCGTCGTCCACGGCTTCGGCGCAAACCATTGCGTCAACAGCTTCGGCTCGGTCCAGCAGCGATAGACGTTCTCGCGCGGTGCATCGATGATGCGGGCGAGAACCAGTTCGCGGTCGGAGTTGGGGGCGATGTCGAGCTTGGTGGTCATGGTGTTTCCTCACATGTCGGGTTTGGCTTTCGTGTCTAGGACGAACCGACAAGACGCAAGCCGACACGGGTCCGCGAGAAAAAATCCGCGGGACCGGAGATTCGAACGACGGAACCGAGTGGCTTCAGTGGCGCTTGGCTTGGACGAGGTAGGCGTCGATCTCGGTCTCGCCCAGCCACTTGGCCGCTTCCAACCGGTGCAGGCCTTCGACGAGGATGTGGCGCTTGCCGTCATGGCGCACCTGGATCGGCGTCTTCATGCCGTTTTCCAGAATGTCCTCGGCCAGATGGCGGACGGTCTCGGGATGCAGCGTCTTCTTGCGCGCGGTCGGCACGTAAATGTCGTTGACCCTAACCTTTTGCACTCTCAGCATATCGGCTCCCGTGGCGGACAAGGCCGCGGTTTGTGAGATAGTCTGTTTGTCCGGCAAGGCCAAGGGAGCAGCCCGGCGATGGCTGGCCCGATCGTTTCCAATTGACGCTTGGCCGGCGGATGGCCGAAATGGCGGCCTTTCGACCTTAGCGGTGTCCATGAACCATCTGCCGACCGAGTTTCCCGATTTCGGACTGACGCCGGAGCAGCGACGCCAGGCGGTGCGCAGCCATTACTGGGAATGGCCGGGCATGGATGGCGGGCGCGGCGAGATCTGGTGCTATAGCGATCGTTTTTCCTACCGCCCCGGCGACATGGTGGCGCTGCATGTCAGCTCGACGGCCGCCAGCTTCGGCATTGTGGTCGTCCGTGACGGCGGCATGGAAGTGACGACGTTCGAGGAGGCCGGTATCGCGGCGCGCTGGCAGGATACGCCGGATCAGTGTTCGGTCGAGGGCTGCGGCTGGCAAGCATCGTTCGAATTTCGCATCGGCGACGACTGGCCGTCCGGTGCCTATCGCATCACGCTTGAAGCCGACGCTCGCGACGGCAATCCGATCCGCTGCCATCATCTTTTCATCGTCGCGCCGCAGCCCGGCAAGAAGCTTGGTCGTGTGCTGCAGGTGGCGGCCACCGGCACCTGGCTCGCCTACAACACATGGGGCGGTTCCAACCATTACGAAGGCATCACCGGGCCAGGCCGCGACAAGTATGCACGAATGGTGTCGACGCAGCGGCCTTGGTGCCGCGGCTTCGTCGTGCTGCCCAGGGACGCGCCGCGCGTGCCGCTCGAAGTCGCCGTGCCGCCGAAAACCGTGCCGCGCTATCCGCATATGGAATGGGCGTTTGCCACCGGCCATTCGAAGAAATACGCCTCGTCCGGCTGGGCAAGCTATGACAGCCATTTCTTCCGCTTCGCCGAGCGTGCCGGCTACGCCGTCGATCTTGCCAGCCAGCACGATCTGCATTTTTCGCCCGACATTCTCGACGGCTACGACTGCGTCGTCTTCGTCGGCCACGACGAATACTGGACCTGGGAGATGCGCGATGCGGTCGACACCTATGTCGAGCGCGGCGGCCATGCGGCGCGCTTCGCCGGCAATCTCATGTGGCAGACCAGGCTGGAGGACGAAGGCCGCCGGCAGGTCTGCTACAAATACCGCGCTCGCGCAGAGGACCCGGCCTATCGCGGCGGCGATATAAGGCGCGCCACCAATTCCTGGGAAGCGCCGGAAATCGGCCGGCCGGGTGCGGCGACCTTCGGCCTCAATGCGACAAGAGGCGTCTATGCGGGCTGGGGCGGCTGCGCGCCGCGCGGCGTACGCGGCTTTCCGGTCTACCGGCCTGAGCATTGGGCGTTTGCCGGCACCGGCATCTACTATGGCGACCTGCTCGGCGCCGACAGCCATGTCTATGGCTACGAGGTCGACGGGCTCGATTTCGAGATCCGCGGCGGCCTGCCCTACCCCACGCCCGACAGCGGCGCACCGGACGGCCTGCAGGTGCTCGCGGTCGGCATGGCTGCCCAGGTCGAGGAAAGCGCCGACATTCCGTTCGAGGACCAGTTCCTCGGCGACGAGGACGGTCGCTTCACCGCCGAAACGCTGTTCGGCGAGGCAAGCGACGCCAATCTCGACAAGGTCAAACGCGGCAACGGCATGATCGTCAATTTCCCGCGCGGCAAGGGCGAGGTGTTTCACGCAGGAAGCTGCGAATGGGTCGCCGGCCTGCTAAGGCAGGACGCGATGGTCGAGCGCGTCACCAGAAATGTCCTCGACCGCTATCTTGGAAAGCCATGACATGCTGAAGTCCCCTGTCCCGGAAGCCCGCGAAGCCTCGCATCTGTTTTATCTGTCCAGCCTGCGTCGGCCGCTGATCGACCGCGCCGAAGGCATCTACATGTGGACGCAGGATGGCCGCCGCTTCATCGACGGATCGAGCGGGCCGATGGTCGCCAATATCGGCCACTCCAACCGCAACGTGCTCGACGCGATGAAACGGCAGATGGACCGCGCCACCTTCGCCTACCGCCTGCATTTCGAGAACGAACCGGCCGAGGAGCTCGCGCGGCAACTGGCGGCCAAACTCCCCGAGGGCCTGGACCGCATCTTTTTCGTCTCCGGCGGCTCGGAGGCAACGGAATCCTGCGTCAAGCTGGTGCGGCAATGGGCGGTCGCCACCGGCCAGCCCAGCCGCTGGAAGGTGATCACGCGTTTTCCGTCCTATCATGGCGGCACGCTGGGTGCGCTCGCCGTCACCGGCGACGATGCGCTGGCCGAAACATTTGCGCCGATGATGCAAGTGATGCCGACCGTGCCGGCGCCCATCGCCTGGCGCGACCGCGACAATCTTTCGATGGAACAGCGCGGCATCCGCTATGCCGACATGCTGGAGGAGAAGATTCTCGCCGAGGGGCCGGACAGCGTGCTCGCCTTCATCATGGAGCCGGTCGGCGGCGCTGCCACGGCAGCACTGGTGGCGCCGGACAGCTACTATCCGCGCATCCGCGAGATCTGCGATCGCTACGGCATCCTGCTCATCCATGACGAGGTGATGAGCGGCGCCGGTCGCACCGGAAAATTCCTCGGCGGCGATCACTGGAACTGCAAGCCCGACATCGTTGCGCTGTCGAAGGGGCTGGGCTCGGGCTACGCGCCGCTCGGCGCGCTGGCGGCACCGATGCGGCTGGTGCAGCCATTGCTCGCATCGGGCGGCTTCCAGCATGGCCATACCTATGCCGGCAACCCGCTCGCCTGCGCCGCCGGGCTCGCCGTGCTCGGCGAGATGGACCGTCTCGGCCTGATCGCCAATGCGGCCGATATGGGCAAGCTTTTGATGGACGAGCTGAAGGGATTGGCGAAGCGGTTTCCGTTCATCGCCGACGTCCGCGGCAAGGGCCTGCTCACAGGTGCCGAAATGGTCGCCGACCCAGATACGCTGAGGCCGATCGAGCCGGCAAAGAAGGCCACCCAGCGGCTGCTCGACCTCGCCTATGAGCGCGGACTGATCATCTACGGACGCAAGGTCAAGGGCGGCGTCGACGGCGACAATTTCATGGTCGCGCCGCCGATGATCGTCACCGCCGCGCAGATCGGCGAGATCGTAGCCATCATCGGCGACTCGCTCGAAGTGCTGGCCGGTGAACTCGACCTGCCGGTCGAAGGCTGAGGGGCGAACCATGGCGCCGCGAAAAATCATTATCACCTGCGCCGTCACCGGGTCGGTGCACACACCATCGATGTCGCCGCATCTGCCGGTGACGCCGGACCAGATCGCCGCCGACGCGATCGCCGCCGCCGAAGCCGGTGCCTCGATCCTGCATCTTCACGCCCGCGACCCCAAGGATGGAAGGCCGACCGCCGACCCCGAGCTGTTCATGCAGTTCCTGCCGCGCATCAAGCAGGCGACCGACGCAGTGATCAACATCACCACCGGTGGCTCCTCGCTGATGACGCTCGACCAGCGGTTGGCCGCCCCGCTCAGGGCGGAGCCGGAAATGTGCTCGCTCAACATGGGCTCGATGAATTTCGCGCTGTTCCCCATGCTCGAGCGGCCGCGGGAGTGGCAGCACGAATGGGAGCCGAAGCTGCTCGAGGCGACCCGCGACACGATCTTCAAGAACACCTTTGCCGACATGGAGACGGTGCTTGAGAAGCTTGGGCGTGGTTGCGGCACGCGCTTTGAATTCGAGTGCTACGATGTCGGCCACCTCTACTCGCTGGCGCATTTCCGCGACCGCGGGCTGGTGTCGGGACCGCTGTTCATCCAGTTCGTGTTCGGCATCCTCGGTGGCATCGGCGCCGATCCCGAAAACCTGATCCACATGAAGCGCATCGCCGACAAACTGTTCGGCGACAGCTACCAGTTTTCGGTGCTGGCCGCCGGACGCCATCAGATGCCGATGATCTCGATTGCGGCGGCGATGGGCGGCAATGTCCGCGTCGGGCTGGAGGACAGCCTCTACGACGGGCGCCAACTGGCCAAGTCCAATGCCGACCAGGTCCGCCGTATCCGCAGCGTGCTCGACGGGCTGTCGCTGGACGTCGCGACGCCGGCCGAGGCGCGGCAGATGCTGGCGCTCAAGGGCGGCGACCGTGTGGCGTTCTGATGGTTGCGCTCCGGCACACCCCCCTCTGGCCTGCCGGCCATCTCTCCCTCAAGGGGAGAGATCGGCAGCTTCGATCTCGCTGCCCACCCTGCAACGTTGGTGAATGGCGAAACCCGGCGCGACATCCAATCTCCCCCCTTGAGGGGGAGATGTCCGGCAGGACAGAGGGGGGTGCCTGGGCGCCCTGCCTGCCGTGAGTACGCCATCCACAAACGTGCTTATCCGCCCCGGCCGGGTGGAGGACGTCGAAACCATCCACGCCGCACTCCTACGGCTCGGCGCGCATGTCGGCGCACATCAGGAGATCACCTCGACAGCTGCGGATCTCCGCACCTATGGATTTGGCGAAAAGCCTGCCTTCTCGACCTTGATCGCCGAAGTCGGCGGCGAATTTGCCGGGCTTTGCCTGCATTTTCCGATCTTCTCGACATGGATGGGACGACCCGGCGTCTATGTGCAGGACCTCTACGTCGAGGACCGGTTTCGCGGCCGCAGGATCGGCGAGCGCCTGCTGCGCCGGGTGGCGGCGCAGTGCCGGAAGGCAGGCGGCGTCTATCTCAGGCTGTCCGTCGATACCGACAACGAGACCGCCAAGGCTTTTTACGAACGGTTGGGCATTGCCTGGTCGAGCTACGAGCAGGTGCAGAAGATCGTCGGCGACGCCTTTTTCGCCTTCGCCGATGCACCGGAGGAGCCAACATGAAAGCCTTCTATGCCGAAGAACAGAAGCGCCACGACCCGAAGGCGTTCCTCTCAAGCGGCGCGCCGCAGCCCAATCCGGAAAAGCCGGAACGGGTCGAGCGATTGCTAGCCGGCGCAAAGGC
The DNA here is from genome assembly GCF_040322135.1 of Mesorhizobium sp. M0189. Classification (NCBI taxonomy): domain Bacteria; kingdom Pseudomonadati; phylum Pseudomonadota; class Alphaproteobacteria; order Hyphomicrobiales; family Phyllobacteriaceae; genus Mesorhizobium; species Mesorhizobium sp. M0189. The sequence continues at coordinate 59,475 of NZ_JAMYSW010000019.1, read as the reverse complement.
TGCCGGCTGCACGATCGAACGGCCGCGGGATCACGGGCTCGGCCCGATTGCGGCGGTGCATACGCCCGAATATCTCGATTTCCTCCAGCATATCTTCGCGCGCTGGCAGCGCATCGAGGGTGCCTCTGCCGAGGTCATTCCCAACATCCATCCGATCGCGCGGCACGGCTCCTATCCTGCCTCGGCAGTCGGCCAGGCCGGCTACCACATGGCCGACACCGCCTGCCCGATCTCCGGCGAGACGTGGCAGAGCGCACTGTGGAGCGCCTGGAGCGCGGTTGAAGCAGCCGAGGCGGTGATGTCGGGCGTGCCTTCAGCCTATGCGCTCTGCCGTCCGCCCGGCCATCACGCCTTTGCCGAGGTCGCCGGCGGCTTCTGCTTCATCAACAATTCGGCGGTCGCCGCACGGGTTCTGCGCAAGCAAGCGGCGCGGGTGGCGATCCTCGACGTCGACCTGCATCACGGCAATGGCACGCAGGGCATCTTCTATGCCCGGCCGGACGTGCTCACCGTGTCGCTGCATGCCGACCCGGTGCGCTTCTATCCGTTTTTCTGGGGCCATGCCGACGAGCGCGGCGAAGGCGCCGGCCTCGGCTACAATCTCAACCTGCCGCTGCCGCGCAAATCCGGCGACGCCGCATTCCTCGAAGCACTGGACGTGGCTTTCCAGCGTATCCGCGCCTTTGCGCCAGAAGCGCTGGTGGTGGCGCTCGGCCTCGACGCCTTCGAGGGCGATCCGTTCGGTGGGCTGTCGGTGAGCACGCCCGGTTTCTCGCGCATTGGCGAGGCCATCGCCGGTCTCGGCCTATCGACAGTCATCGTCCAGGAAGGCGGCTATCTCTGCGACGAGCTCGGCGACAATCTCACCGCCTTCCTCACCGGTTTTGGCGGCGCCCACAAGCGATGATCGGCCCGCGAGGCGCGCTCAGGATCGTTCCTGCCTCAGCATGGCGACAACGCGGTGCACACTCTCCAGCGTCTCGTCGATCTCGGCTGAAGTGTTGTAATGAGCGATGCCTATGCGCACGACGCCCTGGTCGGCCGGAATGCCGAGCTGGTGCACAATCTCCCAGGCGTAGTTGTGGCCGGACCATAGGAAGATGTTTTCCGCATTCATCTGCCGCACGATCGCCTCCGGCACGATGCCTTGGACGGTGAAGGACACCGTCGGCACGCGCTCATTGATCCGCTTCGGATCGGTGATGCCGTGGATGGTCAGGCCGGCAATATCCGACAGACCGTCGATCAGCCGTTGCGCCAGCGGGTTCTCGTAAGCGATCGACAATTCGAAGGCCTTGGTTATTTTCTGGCGGCGCGATGCTTGATCGCCGGCCGCCGCGCCCAGCTCGGCAAGATAATCGACCGCCGCCGACAGGCCGGCCATCAATTCAATTTGCGGCGTGCCGAGCTCGAAGCGCTCCGGCAAGGCATTGGACGAGCAACGGCATTTGTACGGCTTCAGCGCATCGACGACGTCCAGCCTGCCCCACAAAATTCCCATATGTGGGCCGAAGAACTTGTAGGCCGAGCAGATCAGGAAATCACAGCCGAGATTTTGGACGTCGATCAGGCCATGCGGGGCGAACTGCACGGCATCAACGTAGACCAACGCACCGGCCTGCCTGGCAGTGCGGGTCAACGCCTTCACCCGGTTGATCGACCCCGGTGAGATTGCTGGCGTAGTTGAGCGCGATGAGCCGCGTCCTCTCGGAAAGCAGCGCGGCGAGCGCCGCCTCCTCGATCTGCCAGCTCTGCTGGTCGAAAGGTAGCCAGCGCACGACAAGGCCAAGGTCTTCAGCCAGTTGCAGCCAGGGTGAGATGTTGCCCTCATGGTCCATGCGGGTGAGGATGATCTCGTCGCCGGGTTTCATCGTACGGCCAAGCGTTCGCGACATGTGGTAGGTCAACGTCGTCATGTTGGCGCCGATGATGATTTCCCGCGGACTTGCCGCGCCAAGGAAATCCGCCATCGCCAGATGGGCCTCGTCGACGATGTCTTGTGCCGCGATGGTGGTCTCGAAGAAGCCGCCGAGATTGGCATTGGTGGTCAGCAGGCAGCGTGACACCGCGTCCGCCACCGCCTGCGGCACCTGCGTGCCGGCAGGATTGTCGAGATAGATGCGCCTGCGGCCCTTGTCGGTCAGCGACAAGGCCGGAAATTTTGCGCGCACCGCGTCGATCCGGAAGTCCATGGCTGTTCCCCTCCCCTTATGATCATCGGACGATCACGTCTCGACGCCTCACGGGCACGGATTGCCGACGCGCTGGTGGATCGCATCGACGGCTTTCTGCATGTCCTCGGTCCAGACCACGTTGGCGGAAGAGAGCGCCATTTCGAGTTGCGAAATGGTGGTGGCACCGATGATGTTCGAAGTGACCAAGGGCCGGTTCGAGACATAGGCATTGGCAAACAGGGCCGGCTCCATGCCGAAGGTGCGCGCCAACCGGTTGTATTCGAGCTGCACTTCGGCAGCATTCGGCGTCTCGTAGCGCTGGCCGCGGTTGAACAACTGCGAGCGCGAGCCCTGCGGCCGCGCGCCATGATCGTATTTGCCGGTCAAATAGCCTTGCGCCAGCGGCGAATAGGCAAGCAGCGACACCTGCTCGCGCTCGCAGACTTCGGCAAGGTTCACCTCGAAGGTGCGGTTGACGAAATTATAGGCGTTCTGCAACGAGACGACGCGCGGGCCGAGGCCCTTGTCGGCTTCGGCAATGAAACGCATGACGCCCCAGGAATTCTCGTTCGACAGGCCGAAGTGGCGGATCTTGCCGGCCTTCACCAGCTCGTCGAACACACCAAGCGTCTCGGCGATCGGCGTCTCGCCCTCCGGCACGCCGGCGGCATCGGAGCGTCGCGGCACGGCGCCGATGCGGTTCGGATTGGCGCCCCACGGTACGTCGCGTTCCGGCCAATGGATCTGGTAGAGATCGATGTAATCGGTGTTGAGCCTGGCGAGTGACTTATCAATAGCGTCGAAGATGTCGGCGCGCACCAGCTTCGACGGGCGGTCGCCGCGAAACCAGGTGTTGGCGGTGCGGCCAACCACTTTCGAGGCGATGATCACCTGGCCGCGATTGCGCTTCTCCTTCATCCAGTTGCCGATGATTGTCTCGGTGCGGCCCTGCGTCTCGGCCTTGGGCGGGATCGGATAGAGTTCGGCGGTGTCGATGAAATTGACGCCGCGCGCAAACGCCAAATCCATCTGAGCGTGACCGTCCGCCTCGGTGTTCTGCTGGCCCCAGGTCATCGAGCCGAGGCAGATCTGCGACACGAAAAGATCGGTCTGGCCGAGGCGGCGTTTGTGCATGGAGGTTCTCCGGCGGGAATTTTGCGCGGCTGCGCGAGGAGGAAGCAATAGCATACAGGAAAGCGCCGGCCGCTTCCAAGCCCGCCGCCGGCAGGCCAGGCGACTTTCCCAGGATGCCGGCGAACGGGGTTTATCCCCACGGCCAATAAAAAGCCGGACTGCATGTGCATGCAGTCCGGAAGTTCGCCAGGAATGGCGAGGAAAAACCGGCCAAATGCCGGCACTGACGCATACGGTCGAAGTGCCGCAGAAGTTTCGCCGGACCAGCCGAATTATGTCAAAAAAGATCGGGGCAGCATGGCTGCCATGCGAATGCTGCACTGCACAATCGTCATGATCCGCCTATATTGAAGGCCGCGGAGGTTTCAATAGAGGGGCTTGAATCATGGGATTCTTCACTGAAATGTTCGCCCGTCCGCGTCCGCGGGAACAGCTGCGCTATCGCGCGGCACTGGCGCTACTCCATTCGATGAGCAATGCCGATCGCGCCGATATCGGGGTCAAGCCGGCCGATTTCCCACGCATCGCCCGGGAAATGTCCTTGCGCTAAACAGTGCACCGCGAGATATCCCGGCGCGGCCGGGATATCTCCTGAGCGAATCTCAACGCAATCCGAGGAAGATCGACTTGCCCAATGGCACGCCGTTGTGGCGCAGGATGTCATAGGCAGTGGTCAGGTGGAAATAGAAATTGGGCATGGCGGCATGCAACAGATACTGCATTCCTGGCATCGAAACCTCGCGTCCCGCAAGCCTCAGTTCGACCATCCTGTCATCTGAACCATCGAATTCGGCCGCCGAAAATGTCGCGAGATGAGCCAATGTCTTGCTAAGGCGGGCCTGCAGATCGGCGAAGCTCGCCTCATTGTCCTCGTATTTTGGCACCTCACGCCCGGCCAGCCGCGACGGCGCGCCCTTGGCGTGATCGGTGGCAATCTGTACCTGCCTGGTCAGGGCGAACATGTCCGGCGCCAGCCTCGCCGTGAGATACACCTGCGGATCGATCTTCCGGTCAGCCGCATTTTGCTCGGCAATGCTCAGGACGTTGGCCAGTGCCTTCAGCCTCGCCGAAAATACCGGCACGGATGCTTCATACATTGATATGGTCACAAGAAATCTCCACGCGGCCCGACTGCCGACGGCGAGAGGTAGCGCTTTCGCACGCGATTGTTCAAGCGTCACCACGTCGCCGCAATCGATATGATAGGATTTTTCATCGAGTGGAGGTTCCCGATGAGACGCGCCCTTTTCGCAACGGCTGCTTTTATCTCTCTTGCCGGCCAATCGGCGCTCGCCGCAGACGCGCCTTATATCGACGACAGGTCGAATGCCGAAGCGGTCATCCGGTCGCTTTATAGTGCCATCAGCCGGCACGAATTCGCGCGCGCCTGGGACTATTTCGGCGACACCAAGCCGGCCAAGGATTTCAACTCCTTCGTCAAAGGCTATGACGGCACCGACACGGTCGACGTAAAAACCGGTGGTGTGTCCGAAGACGGTGCTGCCGGCAGTATCTACTACAGCGTTCCGGTCGCCATCCGGGCGACAGCCAAGGACGGCAGCGAAAATGTCTTTGCCGGCTGCTATACGCTGCGCCAGATCAACGCCTCGATCCAGGAACCGCCATTTCGCTCGATCTTCATCGACAAGGGTGCGCTGAAACCGTCAAAGGCCGATTTCGAGGATGCCGTGCCGGCAAGCTGCGGCGAAGGACCGCCGCCGCCGAAGAAGGACGCAGCGCTTGAGCAGGCCAACAGAGCGTTTGCCACGACTTATGGCGACCAGTGCGACAAGGATCTTTTGGCGCAGGAGCCGGACATTTTCTCGATCCACTATAAGGACAAGGATGCGGCTGCCAGTGATCCCGAAAGGGAAACGCGGCTTTTCCACTTCTCCTGCTCGGCCGCGGCCTATAACGAAAGCTCTATTTATTACATGAGCGACGACGTGCTCGGCGTCAGGCAATTGCAGTTCGCCGAACCCGAAATGGACATTCGCTACGAAAACAACGACAGCGAAGGCAAATTGCTGGGCATGACCATAGTTGGCTTCCAGACCTCCGGCTGGGCAACCAATTCCGATTACGACGAAGAGACCAAGACGATCGCTACGTTCAACAAATGGCGTGGCATCGGCGATGCCTCTTCATCGGGGACATATCTGTTTCGCAACGGCGATTTTTCCCTGGTCCAGTACGACGTCGACGCGTCTTACGACGGCGAGGAAAATCCGCAGACGGTCGTCGACTACAACACCGCGCCCTAGGGGGCCTTCGATAACATCCAGTTGAGTGTACCCCGCCAGTCGGTCATGCGGATTGGCGTGCCATGCGTGCCAGTTTCAAAACGGACGAAGCGGGTCGGATAGGTTCTCGATTTGGCTAGGATCGATCGGAAGAAGCCTTCCTGTTTCTCGATTGGAAACACCGGGTCCTTGCTACCCTGGCCGAAGAAGACCGGCACACGACGCTTGAATGCGGGGCTTGAGAAGAAACTCTCATCCCACAGCGAGCCGAGCAGCAGCAGCCCGTCGATGCGCCCGCCGGTGTCCTTGCGATCGGCCAGCTTCCAGCATAACGAACCGCCCATCGAGCCACAGGCGACGAAGATTTTTGCGCCCGGCGACTGCTCGGCATAGTGGCCGATCAACGCAGCGATCTGGGCGGCACCGGTGTCGCCGAAGTCGGAAAAATCCGGCGACAGATAGAGGCCGCCATTGCCGGCCATCAGGTTCTTGATGCGGTTGAAATTGCCGCCAAAGGTGATGTCGTCGGTGCCCTGCTTACGGCTGCCGCCCTGCCCGTGCAGGTAAAGCACGATGATGCTGGCGCCCCCGACTTTGCCGACGGCAATGTGGCGGACATCTCCAGCGTCGGTCTTCAGCAACAGATCCTGCTGCACCTTGCGCACGCCGGTATCGGTGTATTGCGCGTGCACACGACGCTCAGGCACTTCGTCACGGGCGTTGATGTCGCGCAACTCACGATAGTCGATGACCGTATAGGCGCCGTTGTTTTCGGATGAGAGCGTCGCCGGATAGGCGAACAGATCATCCTTGAAGGGTTTGAGTTCGAGAGCGTTGGCGTAGGCGGCACAAGAGAGCGACAAAAAAATCGCGATCAGCAGGGCCGGGAGGCCAGAGGGGGGCAAGCGGAACCGGAAGCAAGAACGAAAGGCCATCCCGCAGCCATGCGTTTTTCGGCTTCGGTTTGTCAATCCTGCAGCACGCCGCCGGCGCTTTCCAGCGCCTCGCGCGTGTCGACATCGACGGCCGCCCCTTCGCCGATCTCGACATCGATGACGTCGAGCCCTTCGGCCTCGACCAGATGACGGGCACCGGTATCGCCTTCGAGGTGAGCGATGGCGGCGAACAGCGAGCGCGGCAGCAGCACCGGGTTGCCGCGCCGGCCATTATGAGAGGCGCGCACCACCGATCGCCCTTCGGACTTGCGGAACGCCTCGATCAGCCTGTCGAGGTCGGCCGAGGCGACGCCCGGCATATCGCCGAGGACGATCAGGGCGCCGGCGGCGTCGCCAGAAACCTTGGCGATGCCTGCCTTCAGCGACGAAGACAGACCCTCGGCGAAATCCGGATTGTCGGCGAAGGTCACATCCATGCCCGACAGTGCGCTGCGCACGCGCTCGCGCTCGTGGCCGGTGACGACGATGGTGGCCGCGGCTTTCGAACCGACCGCGCGTTCGGCGGTGCGGCGGACCAGGGGCTTGCCGTCGAACAGCGCCAAAAGCTTGTTCGGCCCGCTCATGCGGCTGGAGCGGCCGGCCGCCAGAAGCACCGTCTCGACCCTTGGTTCTGCTTTGGCCGGCAGCGGCTCGCGCGGCTGCGGCCGCGTCGGAATTTCCATCAGCAGCCCGCCAACGCCCATGCCGGCAATATCCCTGGCGGTCACGTCGAGACCAGCAATCAGCCGGTCGAGCACCCAGTCGAAGCCGTTCTCCTTGGGGCTACGGGCGCAACCGGGCGCACCGATGATGCGCTTGCCGCCTAGATTGCCGAGCACCAGCAGATTGCCAGGATCGACCGGCATGCCGGCGCGAATGACGGTGCCGCTTGCCCTTTCGATGGCGGCGGGCACGACGTCGCCGAAATCGGCCATCGCCGAGGCGCCGAAGATCACCACCATATCGTTGTCGCGGATCAGCGAGGCGGCAGCCTCGGCGACGGGGCTGACCTCATGCGGGGTTCGACGCTCCGTCGTCAGCCGGCTGCCCGAACGCGCCAGGCGCGCTTCGGTGACGCGCAGCGTCTTGTCGAGCACGCTCGGCTTGATGCCGGGCAGCACCGTCTGGATGAGGCCGACGCGCACCGGCTGATAGGCGTTGACCGCAAAAATCTCGCCCTCGGCGCAGATCCTTGCCACCGCATCGACCAAAGCGAAGGCGACCGCAAACGGAATGATTTTCACCGTCGCAACCATCTGACCTTTTTCGACCGGCGCATGCTGCGCCAGCGTGGCGATGGTAATCGTCGGATCGACGGCATTGATGGCGTCGATCATCGCCGCGTCGACGGTGAATATGCCGGCAGCCTGCGCGTGGAGGTTGACCCTGCCGGTCGCAGCGCGCTTCGCCTCGATGTTGCGATGGATCATATATGCGGCGAGCTTTTCGGCCGCGGCATCCTCGCTGAGATCATCGGGCGCCAACACCGCCGCGACGACCTCGGAAATCCCGGAGGCCTTCAACAGGGACACATCCTCGGCGCTTAGCCTGTGCGCCTTGCGGAAGCGGCGCTCTCCGGCTGTGGTGGCGTGCGCCAGCACTGCCCCTTCGGCCGCATCGATCGGAACGGGACCAAATTTCACGCGACCGCGCCTTTGGATTCGAGGCCGCGAGAGCGAAAGGCGTGGATCGCTTGCGCCAACACCGCGACGGCGATCTCGGCCGGGCTGGCAGCCCCAATGTCGAGGCCGATCGGTGCATGAATGCGGGCGATCTGGTCGGCGGTCGCGCCCAAGGCCAGCAAGCGTTCGACGCGTTTCGCATGGGTCTTGCGACTGCCAAGCGCCCCGACATAGAAGCAGTTGGCGTCGAGCGCCGCCTTCAGCGCGAAATCGTCGATCTTCGGATCATGAGTGAGGGCAGCCAGCGCGGTATAGCCGTCGAGCGGCTGACGCTTCAGGACATCCTCCGGCCATTCGGCATGCAGCGCGATGTCGGGAAAGCGGTCGGACGTGGCAAACGCCGTGCGGGGATCGATGATCTCGACGGGATAGCCGGCGATCCTGGCCATCGGTGCAAGCGCCTGGCTGATGTGGACGGCGCCGATCACCACCAGGCGTGGCTGCGGCAGATGTGCGTTGAGGAAGAAGGCCCGTCCCTCAGCTTCGACCGACCCGGAATTGCCGGTGCGGAATGCCTTGGCGATGGCTGCCCCGAGTTCGCCGGCAACCTGGTCGCCCTCGCGCACGATACGGTCCCGGCCGTCACCAAGATCGGTTACCAAAATCGCCGCGCGGCGGGCACGACGTTCGGCGTTGAGTGTCTTCAGCGCGTAAGGATCCATCGACAATCAGCCCAATCTTTCGACATAGACCTTGATGCGGCCGCCACAGGACAGGCCGACCTGCCACGCAGTCTCATCGGCGACCCCGAACTCCAGCATCTTCGCCTTGCCGCTATCGATGACGTCGATTGCTTCGGTCACCACTGCGCCTTCGACGCAGCCGCCCGAAACGGAGCCATGGAAATTGCCTTCGGTGTCGATGACCAGATGGCTACCGACCGGCCGCGGTGCCGAACCCCAGGTTTCGACCACGGTGGCAATGGCGACGTCCTTGCCGTCCTTCATCCAGCCCTCCGCGATGATCAGCGGGTCGCGGGCTTCATCGAGATAGACACTGTGTTCCATGATTTTCTCCCTGGGAGACATGTGGTTATGCGACGCGCTTCGCGCCAGCCTGGATCCACCGGCGCGGGTCGACCGAACGCACCGAATTCTTGTCCAGCGACGCACAGAGATCGGCGAGCGCGTCGAGATTGTGCACCGAACGGAATTCGTCGACATGCGGCAGCATCGCCCTGACGCCGCGGGCGCGCGCCTCGAAGCCGTCGAAGCGCAGCAGCGGGTTCAGCCAGATCAGCCGCCGGCAGGATTTATGCAGCCGTTCCATTTCCTCCGACAGGCCGGCGACCTCGTCGCGCTCCAGCCCATCGGTGATCAGCAGTACCACCGCGCCTTGCCCCAGCACGCGGCGCGACCAAAAACGGTTGAATTCTGCCAGCGTATCGCCGATGCGCGTGCCGCCCGACCAGTCCTTTACCGCGGCAGAACAGTCGGCGAGTGCGGCATCGGGATCGCGATGCCGCATCTGACGGGTCAGATTGGTAAGCCTGGTGCCGAAGACGAAGGCGTGCACGCGCCGGCGCTTTTCCGTCAGCGCATGCAGGAAATGCAGGAAGATCCGCGTGTACTGGCTCATAGAACCGGAAATGTCGGCAAGCACCACCAGCGGCGGATGGACTTCGCGGGGCGAGCGGAATTTAGGCAGGATCAACTCGCCGCCGGTGCGCGCAGCCGAGCGCATCATGGCGCGCGGATCGATACGGCGGCCATGCGCATCGGCTTTGAAACGCCGCGTCTGAACCATGTCGAAGGGCAGCCGCAACTGGGCGATCGCTATCTTGGCGTCGGCCATCTCGGCGGCGTTCATCTGGGCAAAATCCTTGCCTCTCAGCACCTCGTTGCCGGAGAAGGTGAAGCGCGCGTCGACCTCGATCTCGGGAACTTCCTGCGCCGGCTGGTTCTTCTGGTGACCCTCGAACATCGCCTGGCTGACGCGGTTCTCGGCCGCGCGGGGTTTTTGCTTCCCTTTGTTGTCGGGAGCGATCGGCGAAAAGATCGCCAGCATCTTTTCGATCAGCTCGTGCGACTTCCAGAACAGCCGGAAGGTCTCGTCGAAGGTGGCGTGATCTTCGTGCCTCGAGACCAGCACGGCGTGCAGCGTCCAGTAGAAATCGTCACGCGAGCCGATGCCGGCAGCGAGCACTGCCTCGATGGCGTCTTTGACCGAGGCCGGTCCGACACGCATACCGGCCTTGCGCAAGGTGCGGGAGAAATAGACGACGTTGTCGGCGATCCGCCCGTCCGCCGTTGCCTCTTTGGGTTCCGCACGCGGCATCGCCCTACTCCGCCGCCGACAGCTCGGCCTTGACCTCGTTGAGGATGCGCCGGCCTTCGCCCTCACCGATGCGGGCAATATCGTCCTGGTATTTCAGCAGCACGCCAATCGTGTCGGAAACCGTCTCAGGGTCCAACGCCACCTTGTCGAGTTCGGTCAGCGCGCCGGCCCAGTCGATGGTCTCGGCGACGCCGGGCACCTTGAACAGCTCGATCTGACGCAGCTTCTGGATGAATGAAACGACCTCGGCCGAAAGCCGGCTGTTGGCCTGCGGCACCTTTCGGCGGACGATCTCAAGCTCGCGCTCGGCATTGGGATAATCGACCCAGTGATAAAGGCAGCGCCGCTTCAGCGCGTCGTGGATTTCGCGCGTGCGGTTGGTGGTGATGATGACGATCGGCGGCTCCTCCGCCTTGATGGTGCCGAGTTCGGGCACCGTCACCTGGAAATCGGAAAGGATTTCGAGCAGGAATGCCTCGAAGGCCTCGTCGGTGCGGTCGAGTTCGTCGATCAGGAACACCGGTGCGGCGCCCGCCTTGCCAGTCAGCGCATCGAGCACCGGGCGGCGGATCAGATACTTTTCGGAAAAGACGTTGCGTTCCATGTCGGAGCGGTCGACCTTGCCGGCCGCCTCCTCCATGCGGATTTCGATCATCTGCGCGGCGTAGTTCCACTCGTAGACGGCAGACGAGACATCGAGCCCTTCATAGCATTGCAGGCGGATCAGCCTACGGCCAAGGGCCTCGGCCAGCACCTTGGCGATCTCGGTCTTGCCGACGCCGGCCTCACCCTCAAGGAACAGCGGACGCTTCATGCGCAGCGACAAAAACAGCACAGTCGCCAGCGACCGGTCCGCCACATAATCCGCACCGGTCAACAGATCGAGCGTCTCGTCGATGGTCCGCGGCACGGGGCGCGATTTCAGCTCGGTCATTTGATCTCCATGGACGCGGCCATCAAAGCCTCTACAGAGCGTGGTAGCTGCGGTCGTGATAGATCAGCGGCCGCAAATTATCGCCGGTGCGCAGGCCTGTCACCTTGCCAAAAAGCACACGATGAGTGGCCAAATCCTTGGTGTCGATCAGCTCGCAGTCGAAGACGGCAAGCGCGCCCTTCAACGTCGGCGCACCGGTCGAGATGACGTCCCATTCGGCCAATGCGAAACGCTCCTCGACCGGCAGGCCGGTGATGCCGGAAAAGCCGATCGACAGCGGCTCCTGATCCGAAGCCAGCGTGTTCAGGGCAAATTTGCCGTTTTTCACAAACGGCTCGTTCTTGGGATTTTCACGATTGAGGCAGACCAGGATGGTCGGCGGCGTGTCCGACACCGAGCAGGCCGCGATCACCGTCGCGCCACGCTTGCCCGCCGGGCCATCAGTGGTGACCACATGCACATGGCCGGCAAAATGGGCCATAGCGTCGCGGTAGGCCTGCGGCCCGATTTCATTCTTCTTCAGCACCGATGATTTTCCGTTAGTCAGAACCAGCCGTTATATATGACCGCATATTGCATGCCACAAGCGAAGTGCTTGAGCTATATCCCGAATTCGCGTGTTGCGCCAAAGCTGGCCAGCCTTTAGGTCTTGACGGCATTGGCGCCGGCAAAACACGCGACCGGCGCGGAGGAATTCTTCGCTCGCATGCGACCTTGGACAACCACGATAGCGGTGCTGGCCTGGCTCTCGCTCGCCGGTAGTGCGAGTGCCGAGACGCTGCTGATCGGTGTCGCGGCGCCTTTGTCGGGGCCGTCGGCGATCCTCGGCAAGCAGATCGAGGCAGGCGCGACAATGGCGGCTGAAGCGAGTGATACCGAGATCAGGACGATCGATGACGCCTGCACGGCCGCTGGCGGCGTTGCCGCCGCGCGGGAATTCGCCGCGGCCAAGGTCAAGGTCGTCATCGGTTTTCTGTGCACCGACGCAATCGAGGCGGCTCTGCCGATCCTCAAGGATGCCGACATCCCGGTGATCACCGTCGGCGTGCGCACGGAAAGCCTGACCGACCGGCGCGCCAAGACGGGATGGCCGATCTATCGTCTCGGGCCGCGCGGCGACGACGAGCGCAATGCCGTCGCCGCCACCCTCACCCGCCTATGGCAGAACGAGCTGTTCGCTATCGTCGACGATGGCACGATCTATGGCCGCGAAATGGCCGAGACGTTTCGGTCTGCCGCCGAGCAGGCGGCATTGAAGCCAGTGTTCGTCGACACGTTCCGGCCGCAGCTCGACAACCAGATCGGCCTGATCGGCCGACTGAAGAAAGCCGGCGCATCGCATGTCTTTGCCGGTGGTGACGGCGATGATGTCGCCATTATGGGCCGCGACGCCGGCCAGCTCGATACCGGCATGGTGTTTGCCGGCGGTGAAGCGCTGCGCGCGCCGCTCGGCGACGTGCCTTACGCCGTCGGCACGCTAATGATCGCGCCGCCCGAATGGGTTGACGTCGCCGACCCCAAGGTGCTGCAAAGCTTTGTCGCACAAAACATCGTGCCGGATGGTTATACGCTTCCCGCCTATGCCGCGGTCGAGATCGCCCGCGAGGCCTTTGCGGCTTCCGAAACCTCCGGCAAAAGCCTGGCTGACCTGCTTACTGGACATGACTTCACTACGGCGATCGGGCCGATCCGCTTTGACGAGAAAGGCGACCTGACGCAAAATCCTTATCGCGCCTACCGTTTCGACGGCGGCCGTTTCGTGCGGGCGGAGAGCCAATAATGTTCCATACCGGTCCGCGCAATCTCATCACCGACGTTGCCGGCTTGCGGGTTGGCAATGCGGCGAATGCCAAGCTGAAATCCGGTGTGACCACCGTCATCTGCGACGAACCGGCCGTGGCCGGCGTGCAAATCCTGGGCGGTGCGCCGGGCACCCGCGAAACCGACCTGCTCGAGCCGCACAATTCAATCCATGCCATCCACGCCGTGGTGCTTTCGGGCGGTTCGGCCTTTGGCCTCGACGCCGCGTCGGGGGTACAGGCGGCATTGCGCGAAAGAGGCATCGGCGTCGAGGTCGGCGGCTTTCGCGTGCCGATCGTGCCGGCGGCGATCCTGTTCGACCTGCGCAATGGCGGCGACAAGGATTGGGGCCGGTATCCGCCTTACCGCGACCTCGGCTACGAAGCCGCGCAAGCCGCCGCGATAGACTTTGCGCTCGGCACCGCCGGCGCGGGTGCCGGCGCGCTGAGCTCCGGTCTGAAGGGCGGGCTCGGCTCGGCCTCGACAATGCTGGACAGCGGCGTCACCATCGGCGCGCTCGCCGCCGTCAACCCGACCGGCTCGGTGACGGTCGCCGGGACCCGCCATTTCTGGGCGGCACCGTTCGAGATCGGCGACGAGTTCGGCGGCTTAGGCTATCCCCACCCGATGCCTGACGGTGCCAGAAAGATCCTGCTGAAGTTCCGTGACAAGCATGCCGCAGAGCAGGCGGAAACCGGCGCCAACACGACCATCGCCGTGATCGCCACTGATGCGGTCCTCACCAAGGCCGCCGCCAAACGCCTGGCGATATCAGCGCATGACGGCTTTGTCCGTGCCATTTGGCCGACGCACACGCCCGCCGACGGCGATCTGGTCTTCGCGCTGGCAACGGGCAAGAGCGGCATCGAGCTCGGGCCCAACGATGCAATCGATCTCTACGCAGCTGCCGGCGCGACGATGGCGCGCGCCATCAGCCGCGGCGTCTTTGCCGCGACGCCGGCCGAGGGCGATCTCTTCCCGGTCTGGTCGTCGCGCTGAACGCGCCAACGCTGTGGTCGGGCGACCGATCAGGTGGGGTCGGATTTTTCTTCCTCGAACGTGACCGCAACATCCGAGTTTGCCGACAGGCGCACCTTCTGGCCCTCGACCTCGGCGACGAGGCTGAGAGGAATGAAGTGGTGATGGCCCCTGTGAGCGCCCTCGCCGCTGTCGCGCTTGGTCAGCTTGATGCGATCCCCGTCGACCTTGTCGACGGTGCCGACATGGACGCCGTCGGCGCCGATCACTTCCATACGTTCGCGGATCTTGGCTGCATCGGTCATGGGGGTCTCCCTTAGGGCGCCGCGCGTCCTTTGGACGCGCAAAGGATGCTCTAAACATTTTGAATCAATGCATCGTGCCCTTCCGAAAATCGATTCTGATTTTCGGAAGGCACGATGCGATGAAGCTGCCGACAATAACAAACGACAGCCGGATTGGATGCATCGACTTCGTGTTTCAGTTAGCACGATCTTTTGACAGCATCGTGATAGGGAATTTAACGACGTCGACTGCCTGAACGGAAAGCCCCATGCGAAATCTTGCCCTGTTTGCCGTCTGCCTGTTCGCCCAGCTTGCAACTTTGGTCGCCGCCTACGCAGGCGATGTCGCCGAGCTTGAGATCCTCGGCTTCAGCAGTGACGGCGGCATCTTCGCCTTCGAAGAATATGGCGTCCAGGACGGATCGGGATTCCCGTATGCCAACCGCTATTACATCAACACGGCCGACGACAATTTTCTCAAGGGCTCGCCGATCCGTATCCGGCTCGACCACGAGAATGCCACCGTGGACGCAGCGCGGCTGCAGGCCCGGCAAAAGGGCGAAGCGATCGTCAGTCAGGCGGAACTCACGGCAAATCGCGGCATCACCGCCGGCTTCAACCCGGTGACCGAGCTTTCTGCCGACCCCTTCCGCATGGTGGTCAATCCGCGCCCGATCTTTTCGCCGGTCGACGAACCGCTCGAGTTCCGGCTCGACCAGATCGGCATGAACGACACCGAACGCTGCCAGAGCCAGGGCGAGATCAAGGGCTTTCGCCTGCTGCGCATCGAAGCGAGAGACGGCAGCCTGACGAGGATTATTCACGAGGACAAATCGATCCCGCAAAGCAGAGGCTGTCCGAATGGGTACCAGATCGGCGCGGTCCAGACATTTTCGCTGGATAGCCTCAGCGCCTATGCCGTGCTGATCGCGGTGCGCCAATACGGCTTCGAAGGGCCGGACTATCGCTGGATCGCGGTAACCGGTCGCCTGTGACGTTCCCCGCCATGCGCTATCGCGCTCTGCGCCGTCTCCGCCGCTCCTTGCCGCCGCTGCGCACCGCTTTTGTCGGTGCCTTGTTGTGGGCCATGGCGATGGGCGCCAGCGCGCTGCTCAATCTGCAGCTGTACGATTGGGAGACCCCGGCGAAGGTCCGCTTCGTCTCGCTGCTTTATGCTGCCGGCGGCGCGCTGGCCTTCCCGGTTGGGCTGTTTCTGGCGCGACTCGTCTCCCTCGGACGCAACTGGGAGATCGCCCTCGCTGCCGCCTTCGTCTGCCTTCTCACCGTGACTATCGCCTTCACCGGCGGCCTCTTTGGGCTGCAATACCGCTCCTACTATGTCCAATGGCATGCGCCCGCGCTCACCATCACCTGGGTTTTCCAGTTCGTGTTCACGATGTTGACGGCGCTCTACCAGTTCGTCGTCCTCGGCATCCGGCTGTATTTTCCGCTCGGTTTCATTGCGCTGGCTGTCGCCAGTGTCTGGTTTGCGCGCCAGCAACGTTGAGCATTTTGCTTGCCTCTGTTAGGACGCGGGCAAATGCTCTTGCAAGTCAGGACCGACTGATGATCCCTCGCTACTCCCGGCCGGAAATGGTGGCCATCTGGTCGCCCGAAACCCGGTTCCGCATCTGGTTCGAGATCGAGGCCTACGCCTGCGACGCATTGGCCGAGCTCGGCGTCATCCCGAAGGAGGCCGCCAAGACCATTTGGGAGAAAGGCGGGGCGGCGAAATTCGATGTCGAAGCCATCGACGAGATCGAACGCGTCACCAAGCACGACGTCATCGCCTTTCTCACCCATCTTGCCGAATTCGTCGGGCCGGATGCCCGCTTCATCCATCAGGGCATGACATCCTCCGACGTTCTCGACACCTGTTTTGCCGTGCAGCTCACCCGGGCCAGCGACATCCTCCTGGCCGACATTGACGGGCTGCTTGCGGCGCTCAAGCGCCGCGCCTTCGAGCACAAGGATACGATTACCATCGGCCGCAGCCACGGCATCCATGCCGAGCCGACCACTTTCGGCGTCAAGCTGGCGCAGGCCTATGCCGAATTCTCGCGCTGCCGCGAGAGGCTGGTGCACGCACGCGAGGACATCGCCACCTGCGCCATCTCGGGTGCGGTCGGCACCTTCGCCAATATCGACCCCTATGTCGAAGAGTACGTGGCCAAGAAACTTGGGCTGAAGCCCGAGCCGGTGTCGACGCAGGTGATCCCGCGCGACCGCCATGCGATGTTCTTCGCCACGCTCGGCGTCATCGCCTCGTCGATCGAGCGGCTGGCGATCGAGATGCGCCATCTGCAGCGCACCGAAGTACTTGAAGCAGAAGAGTACTTTTCACCCGGACAGAAGGGCTCGTCGGCGATGCCGCACAAGCGCAACCCGGTGCTGACCGAGAACCTCACCGGCCTTGCCCGCATGGTGCGCTCCTTCGCATTGCCGGCAATGGAGAATGTGGCGCTCTGGCACGAGCGCGACATCTCGCATTCCTCGGTCGAGCGCATGATCGGGCCCGACGCGACGGTGACGCTCGATTTCGCGCTCTCGCGACTAACCAGCGTTGTCGACAAACTGCTCGTCTACCCCGACAACATGCTGAAGAACATGAACAAATTCCGTGGCCTTGTGCATTCGCAGCGCGTGCTGCTGGCGCTGACGCAAGCCGGTGTTTCGCGCGAGGACGCCTACCGGCTGGTGCAGCGCAACGCCATGAAGGTGTGGGAGCAAGGCGCTGATTTTCTTGAGGAACTTCTGGCCGACAAGGACGTTGTCGCTGCCCTGCCCGAGGCCGAGATCCGCGAGAAATTCGATTTGGGCTATCATACCAAGCACGTCGATACGATCTTCAGCAGAGTGTTTGGAGAGGTCTGATGATTTCGTCGGCCGGAGATTTCGATTTTCTCGCCCTGCCCGGGCGCGGCAACTCCGGGCCGGATCATTGGATGTCGCATTGGTGCCGGGTGTTCCCCAATTCGAGCCGCGTGCTGCAGGCCGAGTGGGACCGGCCTAAGCCTGAAGACTGGATCGGCCAGTTGGATGCCGCGGTGGCCGCCGCACCGCGCCACGTCGTGCTGCTTGCGCATTCGCTGGCGGTAGCGACGGCGGTGAAGTGGGCTGCCGGCGCCAGTCAAAGCCAGCTCGACAAGGTCGCGGCGGCATTCCTGGTTGCCGCGACCAATGTCGAGGATACCGATCCTTCATTCGACGCGGTGCGCCCGTTCGCGCCGATGCCGCTGAAGCGCCTGCCCTTCCCGACATTGGTGGTGGCGAGCCGCAGCGACCCACGCGTCACTTTCGACAAGGCGACCGCCTTTGCCGGAGCCTGGGGTGCGGACATCGCCGATGCCGGCGATCTTGGCCATATGGGAAACGAGGCCCGCCTCGGCTTATGGCCAGCGGGCCTGCTGATGCTTGGACGCCTGCTTGAGAAGGCGAACCTCTAGCCTACGCCTTACCGGGAACCGTCGTTATCGCCGTGCCCCACGGATCCTCGCGGGTGGTCTCGCTTGCGGCATTGTCCGAACGCATCTCGACCCAGGCCAAGCCGGAGCGGGCGGGATCGCGGCGACCGGCGCCCGCGCTCTGCCACGCATTTGCGCCAATGTGGTGATGATAGCCGCCGGACGACAGGAACACCGCCGCGCCACCGTACTTTGCCACTGTGTCGAAACCGAACTCCTGATGCCACCATGCTTCGGCTTCTTCCGGCCTGCCGACCCGCAAATGGACGTGGCCGATAATGCTGTTTTCCGGCGCGCCCTGCCAGCCGGCGTCACCGGCCGGCACTTCGGCAATGACCGACGGAATGTTCAGCCGCTCCGTCGCCATCGCGATCTTGTCGCCATTCCATTTCCAATCCTGGGGGCGGCGGTCGGCATAGATCTCGATGCCGTTGCCTTCCGGATCAGTCAGATAAAGAGCCTCGCTGACCAGATGGTCGGATGCGCCCTCGATGCCGATCTTGCCGGCGATGGCGTGATTGATCCAGCGGCCGAGATCGGCCCGGCTGGGTAGCAGGAAGGCGGTGTGGAAAAGACCGGCGCTGAGCGGGTCATCGGGTTTCGCAGCCGGATCCGCTTCGATGTCGAGCAAAGGGCGATTGACTGCGCCGAGCGTAATTGTGCCGCCGGAGCGGCTCAGTTCCTGCAAACCGACGACTTTGCGATAGTAGGCAGCGAGATTTTCTGCATCGCGCGCCCGCAAGCCGACACGGGCAACGCTGACCGGGGTCGTCGCGGCAAAAGGCAGTTCGCTCATCAAAGTGCTCCGTTCAGCCGGCGCTCGACAAGCTTCCAACGGAGGAACCCGGCGCCATCAATCATTCTAAGCCGTGTCCGTGCCAAAATCTCGGAACAGCCATTCTTTCCTGGCGACAGATCGTCCATCGCGGTCGTTCACACAAGAGCGCAAGAAGCGAACATGGTGTTCACAATAGCGAGCAGAACCCGGCTCGTGAGAGGCCGTTTGCGTGTGGCTGTTGAGTTCATACCTGGTTGCACCCGACAGCGCCTCTCGCTACATGCGCGCCATGAAAGTCAGGGAAGCAGATATTCTCATCGTGCCGGGCTACACCAATTCCGGCCCCGATCATTGGCAGAGCCGCTGGCAGTCGAAACTATCGACGGCGCGCCGCGTCGAACAGGCGGAATGGTCGAAGCCGGTGCGCGAGGATTGGACGGCGGGTGTCGCCAAGGCGGTTAACGAGGCCGAGCGGCCGGTCGTCATCGTCGCCCATTCGCTTGGCGTCGCCGCGGTCATCCAGGCCTTGTCCCGGTTCGAGCGGCCGGTCGCCGGCGCTTTTTTCGTGGCGCCGCCCGATGTCGCCAATCCAAAGATAAAGCCGAGGCACCTGATGACCTTCGGTCCCTATCCGCGTGACCCGCTGCCGTTTCCGTCGGTGGTGATCGCCAGCCGCAACGACCCGTTCTGCGCCTTCGGCGTCGCCGAGGACATTGCCGCGGCTTGGGGCTCGCTGTTCATCGACGCCGGCGATGCCGGCCATCTCAACGCGGATTCCGGCTTTGGCCCCTGGCCCGAAGGGTCGATGACGTTCGCGAAATTCCTGACGGATCTCTAGAGCGGTTCATCGTTTCACGGAAACGGCGAACCGCTCTATCTCTTTGTTTTGACGCAATTCCGGACGGAAAACCGTTTCACACTTTTCCTGGAATTGCTCTAGGAAGCGATCGAATCCCTGACGCTGCTCAGCAGGGTCTTTGCCCCAAGCGAAATCAGCGAATGCTCGGAACCCAACGCCAGCAGCCGGTAGCCCATCGACACCACGCGACCGGCGATGGCCGGTTCCATCACATAGATCGCCGCATGCTTGCCGGCTTTGCGGGTGCGCTCGGCGATCGAGGCGACGGTCTCCATCATGCTCTCCAGCGTCGAACTGACGGTGGTGCCCTTCGACCAGGCGATCGAGAAATCCGACGGGCCAAGGAATATACCGTCGATGCCCGGCGTGTCGAGGATGCCGTCGAGTGCATCAAGCGCGGCCCGCGTTTCGACCATGGCGAACGCCATGGTGCGCTGGTTGCTGTCGCGCAGCCAGTCGGCATAGTCGCCCTTGCCATGGCGCGGAAAAGCATAGGTCGGGCCCCAGGAGCGCTCGCCGAGTGGCGGGTATTTCATGGCGGCGGCAAACAGCTTTGCGTCCGCCACCGAATTCACCATCGGGGCGATCACAGCCTCGGCGCCGAAGTCGAGCGCGCGGCTGGCCATGTCGAAGCGGCCGACCGGGATGCGCACCAAAGCCGGCTTGTTGACGGCCAGCACCGGCACAAGCCCGCGCAGCACGCTGTCCTCGTGATGGCCACCATGCTGCATGTCGAGCGTAACCGCGTCGAACCCTTGTCTGGCCAGTATCTCGACCGTCAAGGCATCCGGCACGCCGGACCATGCAGTGAACAGCGTCTCGTCGGCCGCAAGGCGTGACTTCAGGGACATTGGTGATTTCCTCTTTGGCTGCAGCAATTCAGCCGGAAATGACCGTAAAGGCAAAGAAAAACCGCCCGGTTAGGCCGGGCGGTCGATTGGTCCAGCATTCGATCGATACCGGCGGAAGGATCAGGTGTTCTTGATCTGCTCGATCGCCTGCGCCATCAATTCATCCATGGTGCGGCGGATCTGATGGTCCGACTGGTCGATGCCGGCTGCATCGAAATCCTTGCGTATCTTGCGGAAAACGTCGTGATCGCCGGCTTCCTCGATGTCGCTGACGACCACTTCCCTGGCATAGGCGTCGGCCTCGGCGCCTGACTTGCCGAGCTTTTCGGCAGCCCACAGGCCGAGCGCTCTGTTGCGGCGTGCCGCAGCCTTGAATCGAAGTTCCTCGTCGAATGCGAATTTGCGCTCAAAGCCCTCTTCGCGGTCTTTCATGCTGCTCATGGCATCCCTCCGTGAAATCCGATTCGTTGTGCCAATATGTGTTGCCGGAGCACAAACCAAAAGGGCGCCGGCCGGTCAATATGCTACATTGCCTGCTGCGCTGCGGCATTTCGGTCCCCGAAAGCGGTTGATTGAAAGGATTTGCCGATTGAGCAAACAGTGCGATTGGGATAGACACCGGCATTGAACCCCACCGTCGCCATCTTATTTTAGGCAGACGGACAGGAACTGGTCGCTTGCCGCCTGCCCGCAAATCCAGAGAAAAATCAGATGAAAAATCGCCGCCGCATTTATGAAGGCAAGGCCAAGATCCTTTATGAGGGACCGGAGCCTGGCACGCTGATCCAGTTCTTCAAGGACGACGCCACCGCTTTCAACAAGAAGAAGCATGAAATCGTCGATGGCAAAGGCGTGCTCAACAACCGCATTTCCGAGCACATCTTCAATCATCTCAACCGGATGGGCATTCCGACCCACTTCATCCGCCGGCTCAACATGCGCGAGCAGCTGATCAAGGAAGTCGAGATCATCCCGCTCGAAGTGGTGGTGCGCAACGTCGCCGCCGGCTCGCTGGCCAAGCGCTTGGGCATCGAGGAAGGCACCGTGCTGCCGCGCTCGATCATCGAATTCTATTACAAGGCCGATGCGCTCGACGATCCGATGGTATCGGAAGAGCACATCACCGCCTTCGGCTGGGCGAGCCCGCAGGAGATCGACGACGTCATGGCGCTGGCCATTCGCGTCAACGACTTCCTTTCCGGCCTGTTCATGGGCGTCGGGATCCAGCTCGTCGATTTCAAAATCGAATGCGGCCGCCTGTTCGAAGGCGATATGATGCGCATCGTCGTCGCCGACGAGATCTCGCCGGATTCCTGCCGGCTGTGGGACGTGGCGACCCAGGACAAGCTCGACAAGGACCGCTTCCGCCGCGACATGGGCGGGCTCGTCGAAGCCTATCAGGAAGTTGCCCGCCGCCTCGGCATCATGAACGAGAACGAACCGCCGCGCCCTGCCGGACCGGTGCTCGTCGCATCGACCGACGGTGTCAAAGGCAAGCCGCACTGACGGCTTGCCCGCTCAACAGGTGAACAGGAGCATGTCCAGCGTGATCAAGGCCCGCATTACCGTAACCCTCAAGAACGGCGTGCTCGACCCACAAGGCAAGGCAATCGAGCATGCGCTTTCCGGAATGGGTTTCGGCGGCGTCGGCCAGGTGCGGCAAGGCAAGGTTTTCGATATCGAGCTTGCCGAGGGCGACAAGGCCAAGGCCGAGGCCGATCTGAAAGCTATGTGCGACAAGCTTCTGGCGAATACGGTGATTGAGAATTACGCGGTGGAGATCGGCTGAGCTTGTCGAAAGACATCCAGATATCGAAGTTCATGAGTCTTGTTTTACGCCATGCTCCCCATGAAGCGGGGCTGACTTTGGATGAGAACGGTTGGACTGATTTCAACAAACTTTGCGCGGCGATTCAGGCGAAGTTCGGCACATCCGCCGCCGAGGTTGTTCGGATCATCGACGAGAACCCGAAAAAGCGCTTTGCAATCGACGGTGATCGTGTCCGTGCGGTTCAAGGCCACAGTGTCGAGATTGATCTCGGCCTGTCGCCATCAATTCCTCCAACAGTCTTATATCACGGCACCAAGGAAGAGTTTCTCCCCAGCATCTTACGAGAAGGCTTGATCAGCCAGTCTCGGCAGCACGTTCATTTGTCAAAAGACATTGAAACAGCTGTGATCGTCGCACAGCGCCGCAAGGGGAGAAGTGTTATCCTGCGGATCGACTCGGAAAACATGGCCAAAAACGGCGCCTTATTTTTTCTTTCCGAAAATGGCGTCTGGCTGACCAGCCATGTTTTGCCGCGATATCTGTTCCAACTCAACGAGCATGAATTCTCATGAAATCAGCCGTCGTCCTGCTCCCCGGCCTTAATCGCGACCGTGACATGATCGCGGCGCTGACCAAGATTTCCGGCACGCCGCCGGTCACCGTCTGGCAGACCGACACTGAAATTCCCGATGTCGACCTGATCGCCATTCCCGGCGGCTTTTCCTTTGGCGATTATCTGCGCTGCGGCGCTATTGCCGCGCGCATGCCGGTGATGCGGGCTGTGGCCGAAAAGGCGGCCAAGGGCGTCACGGTCATCGGCGTCTGCAACGGCTTCCAGATCCTGGTCGAGGCCGGCCTGTTGCCGGGTGCATTGATGCGCAACACCTCGCTGAAATTCGTCTGCCGGCAAGTCAAGCTGCAGATCGTCAATGCCAACACGATGTTCACCCGCCGCTATCAGCCGGGCCAGGTCATCCGCGCGCCGGTGGCGCATCATGACGGCAATTATTTTGCTGATGCCGAAACGCTGGCCCGCCTCGAAGGCGAAGGCCAGGTGGTGTTCCGATATGCCGAAGGCACCAATCCCAACGGCTCGATCAACGACATTGCCGGCATTGTCAACGGCCGTGGCAATGTGCTCGGCCTGATGCCGCATCCCGAGAACCTGATTGAAGCGGCGCATGGCGGCAGCGACGGCCGGGCGCTGTTCGAAAGCGCGCTGGGCATCGCCGCTTGATGCATTCAATCTTCCTCCTGGAGCGACGGTCATGAAACTCTATTCGCGACCGCTGTCGCCCTATTCGTCGATCGTGCGGGCGCTGGCCTACATCAAGAACGTGCCGCTCAAGGTCATTGCACCGCCGCCTGGGTTTCCCATTCCCGAGGCATTCCGTGCCATCTCCCCGCTCAATCGGATTCCAGTGCTGATCACCGGCTCGGGCGAAACGATCGTCGAATCCGTGGTCATTGCCGAATATCTGGAGGAGCGCTTTCCCGAGCCAGCGCTGCTGCCCAAGGATTCGAAAGACCGGGCGTTGGTGCGCATGTTCGCCCGCATCACCGACCTTGACGTGCTCGCCCCAACGATGAAGCTGTTCGAGCTCTATTTCGTGCCGCAGCGCAACGAGGCGGACATCAAGGCACAGTTCGCCCGATTGCATCACGGGCTTGCGGCAATCGAGGCCCGCATGGCGCATGGCCCGTTCGCGCTCGGCGACGACATCTCCTTCGCCGATGCGTGGCTGACGCCGACCCGCTTCGTCTTCAACAATTTCAGGGCGACGATCGGCCGCCCCGACCTGCTTGACGCCTATCCGAAATTCGATGCCTATGAGCAAATCGCCTTGCAGCATCCGGCGCTGTCGCGCGTCTGGGGTGAGATGACAGACGGTCTGAAGATCTTTCTGTCCGAACTCGAGATGGGCGCCGCTTGACCATGCGATTGACACTCGCCCGCCTCGCCGTCGCTACTGCCGCCGGGCTTGTACTCGCCTCATGCCAGTCAAGCCCGAAGAGCACGCCGGCGCCGGCGGGCAAGAGCGCGTCACTGCTTGCCATGGAGCAGGTGGCAATAGCTGCCCACAAATGCTGGATCGCCAGCAAGGACCCTGCCTTCAAATCCTATCAGATGGCCAACGAGCTGAATTCGTTCAGCGGCACGCCGCGCTTCCTGCTGGTGCCGGCCAAACATTATGGCGGAAAGCCGTTGCTGGTCGTGCAGGCGCAAGGCAATTCGAGCCGCGTCGACGTGTTCGGCCCATTGATGGCGGAACCGCTCGGCGGCCGCATCGGCTCGGACATTGCCCGCTGGCAGGCCGGCAATCCGGCCTGTGGCGCTGCTGCCTAGCCCAATGGGTCGCTTGCTGCAGATCACCGGTCTGGTCGTCGGCCTGGCCGGGCTCGTCCTGCAGCTCTGCATCACCGTCCCGGCATCAATGGAAGCCGGCCGCGGCTTTGTCGGCTCGCTGGTCTTCTATTTCAGCTTCTTCACCATCCTGACCAACATCGGCGCGGTGCTCGTCCATGCCTCGTTGCTGTCGTCGACGGGTTATGCCTGGTTTCCGGCCTTTGCCGGGCCACGGATAGGGGCGGGCGTAGCCGTCGCCATAAGCCTGGTCCTCATTATCTACGCCACGGTCCTGGCGCAGCTTTGGCAGCCGCAAGGGCTGTTCCTGCTCTGCGACGTGCTCCTGCACTATGTGACGCCGGTGGTGTTCGTGCTGTGGTGGCTTGTGGCGGGCGCCGACGGCTCGACGCGATGGCGTGACATCTCGTGGTGGATGATCTATCCGATCGCCTATCTGGCCTACGCGCTGCTGCGGGCGCCGATCGTCGGCGAAGTACCCTATCCATTCCTCGACGTCTCCAAACACGGGGCGGCCAGCGTCGCCGTCTCGGCTCTGGCCATCACCGGGCTTTTTCTGGTTCTGTGTATCGTGGCCGTGCTTGTGGACCACGGCGTATCGAGGCTCAGGGCGGCGGGCGTCCGCTAAAGTGCGGTGCCTCAACCCTCAGTCCCAGAACGGCCTGAGGCCCTCACGATGGGCATCACAACGCGTAATGCCTATGTCCTTGAGCTGGTCGTCGGTCATCTCGAGCAGGACCAGCCGGCTGCGCCGACGATCCATTAGCCTGCCAATCCATCTCGCGAAGGATCCGAGCGTACGCACCAGCCGACTAACATAGGTTGGCCGGCCTAACGGAGGCGCCACCTGCATCTGCAATTCAGCCCTAACGGGGCGGATTGTCTCTATTGTAGCCATTTTCTTTCTGCCAAAACTTCGGATTGTACCCTTCTCGCCGCCGATCTGATATGTATTGACTCACATCCTGGTGCAATGTAAAAAATTGTCACCATGACAACTTGGCTTCCAGATCTTACCGCGGGTACCGGCCCGCTCTATCAGCGGCTTGCCGATTCCATCGAGACGGACATCGACCGCGGCCTGATCGGTGCAGGGGCAAAGCTGCCGCCGCAGCGCGATCTGGCATACGACATCGGCACGACCGTCGGCACCGTCGGCAGGGCCTATCAATTGCTGCGCGAGCGGGGATTGGTCAGCGGCGAGGTGGGCCGCGGAACCTATGTTCTCGCTCAGCAGTCGGAAAGCGCAAAGCCGGATTTCCTGGAGCCGGTCGAACAAGGCACGCGCTATATGGATGCGCCCGGCGACAAGATGCGCTTCGATAGCACCGCCGCACCGGATGTCGGCCAGGGTGCCATCGTCGCCGATGTGTTGACACGCACGGCGCAAGACCATCCGCATGAGATTTCAAGCTACACGCGTGATTTCCCGGACCGCTGGTTCGAGGCCGGCAGGCGCTGGCTGTCGCGCAATTCCTATCGCCCGGCGGCGGATGCCATTGTCCCCACGCTCGGCACCCACGCCGCGGTGATGGCAACAATTGCGGGGCTCACCGCCCCCGGCGACTATGTCGTCTTCGAGCACCTCACCTATTCGCAGATCTCCCGCAGCGCCGGCCTGATCGGTCGCCGGACCGCACTGGTGGCGGCTGACGACGAGGGCATCGATCCCCAGGATTTCGAGCGCGTCTGCGCACAAAAGCACCCGAAGATGATGTTTTTGATGCCGACGGCCAAGAACCCGACGCTGACAACGCTGTCGGCATCGCGCCGCGAGGCAATCGCGCATGTCGCCCGTCAATATAACGTCGTCTTGATCGAGGACGATCTCTATGGCGGACTGACCGACGACCCGACGCCTTTACTGGCCGAATATGCTCCCGAACGGACCATCGTTGCCGGCGGCCTGTCGAAATCGGTCGCGGCGGGTGTTCGCGGGGGTTGGCTCGCTTGCCCGCCGGCCTATCGTCACCGCATCCGGGTTGCCCATAAGATGATGACGGGCGGCCTGCCCTTTCTGCTGGCGGAGGTGGGCAGCCGGCTGGTGTTGTCCGGTCAGGCCGCCGAGATGCGCAAGCGCAGCATTGCCGAGATCGGTGCGCGCATCGCGATCGTGCGCGAGACACTCGACGGCTTCGACTTCAAGGCGCTGGATAATGTGCCGTTCGTCTGGCTCACTTTGCCGGACCCATGGCTTTCCGGCACTTTCAAACAGGCTTGCCTCGAACATGGCGTGCTCATCGACGACGAGGACGAGTTCAAGGCGGGGCGTTCCGAACAGGCCTTTCACGGCGTGCGGTTTGGCATCTCGCAGCCGCGACAGCGGGACGATATTGCGCACGGCGTCGCTGTGATCCGGCGGCTTCTGGACGAAGGCCGCGCCGGCTACGACAGCTTTTCCTGAACCGGCTTGAAACCGGCGGGTCGAGTGGCGATCTTCCGCTACTTGCGGCAAGCTGTTGCTTTCCGTCGTTTTAGTCATCCGACGGGGTGTATCGGCTGCAAAGCTTGCGATAAGACGGGACTCGATCCCAAGGACACAAATTGCCGATCATGACCATTTCCAATTCCGTGCCGATCACTCCGGAACTCATTGCCGCGCACGGGCTGAAGCCCGACGAGTACCAACGCATCCTCGACCTGGTCGGGCGCGAGCCGAGCTTTACCGAACTCGGTATTTTTTCCGCGATGTGGAACGAGCATTGTTCCTACAAATCCTCGAAAAAATGGCTGCGTACGCTGCCGACCACCGGGCCGCAAGTCATCCAGGGCCCGGGCGAGAATGCCGGCGTGGTCGACATCGGCGACGGCGACTGCGTCGTCTTCAAGATGGAGAGCCATAACCATCCCTCATATATCGAGCCTTATCAGGGAGCGGCGACCGGCGTCGGCGGCATCCTGCGCGATGTCTTCACCATGGGCGCGCGGCCGATCGCGGCGATGAACGCGCTGCGCTTCGGTGCGCCGGATCATCCCAAAACCAGGCACCTCGTTGCCGGCGTCGTTTCCGGCGTCGGTGGCTATGGCAATTCCTTCGGCGTGCCGACGGTCGGCGGCGAGGTCAATTTCGACGCCCGCTACAATGGCAATATCCTGGTCAATGCGTTTGCCGCGGGCCTCGCGAAGACGGACGCAATCTTTTTGTCCGAGGCCAAGGGCGTCGGCCTGCCGGTCGTCTATCTCGGCGCCAAGACCGGTCGCGACGGCGTCGGCGGCGCCACCATGGCCTCGGCCGAATTCGACGACAAGATCGACGAGAAGCGGCCCACGGTCCAGGTTGGCGATCCCTTCACCGAAAAATGCCTGCTCGAAGCCTGCCTCGAACTGATGGCGTCCGGCGCCGTTATTGCCATCCAGGACATGGGTGCCGCTGGTCTCACCTGCTCGGCGGTCGAAATGGGCGCCAAGGGCGACCTCGGCATTGAGCTCGATCTCGACAAGGTGCCGGTGCGTGAAGAGCGCATGAGCGCTTATGAGATGATGCTTTCGGAGAGCCAGGAGCGCATGCTGATGGTGCTGCGCCCCGAAAAGGAAAAACAGGCCGAGGCGATCTTCCACAAATGGGGCCTCGACTTTGCCATCGTCGGCAAGACCACCGACGATCTGCGCTTCCGCGTGCTGCACCAGGGCGACGAGGTCGCCAACCTGCCGATCAAGGATCTCGGCGACCAGGCGCCGGAATATGACCGTCCCTGGGTCGAGCCGAAGAAGCCGGCGCCATTGGGCGCCGGCGATGCACCGCAAACCGATGTGGCCGAGGCTTTGCTGAAGCTGCTTGGCGGGCCGGACCTGTCCTCGCGCCGCTGGGTGTGGGAGCAGTACGACACGCTGATCCAAGGCAATTCGTTGCAGCTTCCCGGCGGCGATGCCGGCGTCGTGCGGATCGACGGTCATCCGACCAAGGCGCTCGCCTTCTCCTCCGACGTGACGCCGCGCTATTGCGAGGCCGACCCCTACGAGGGAGGCAAGCAGGCGGTGGCCGAATGCTGGCGCAATCTTACCGCCACCGGTGCCTTGCCGCTCGCGGCCACCGACAACCTTAATTTCGGCAATCCGGAACGGCCGGAGATCATGGGTCAGTTGGTCGGCGCGGTGAAAGGTATTGGCGATGCCTGCAGGGCGCTGGGCTTCCCGATCGTCTCCGGCAACGTCTCGCTCTACAATGAGACCAACGGCCAAGGCATACTGCCGACACCAACCATCGGCGGCGTCGGGCTGATTGCCGATTGGTCGAAAATGGTGCGGATCGGCTTTGCCGCCGAAGGCCAGATGATCGTGCTGGTCGGCGCACCGACCATGTGGGGCACGCATCTTGGCCAATCGGTCTATATGCGCGACATCCATGGCCGTGCCGACGGCCCGCCGCCGCCCGTCGATCTCGATCACGAAAAGCGCGTCGGTGACCATGTGCGGGCGCTGATTGCGTCGGGCGTCGTTACCGCGGCGCATGACGTTTCCGATGGCGGCATCGCGGTGGCGTTGGCCGAGATGGCGATGGCCTCCGGCATCGGCGCGACCATCCCCGGCCTGATCGGCACCGATCCGATCCCGGTCTGGTTCGGCGAGGATCAGGGCCGCTATCTGCTGACGCTGTCGATCGACCCGCAGAGCGAGGCGTGGGATGCCATTCGCGAACAGCAAAGCAAGCTCGGCATTTTTGCACCGTGGATCGGCTCGACCGGCGGCAGCGAACTGAAGCTGGGCGAGGCACGTGCGATACCGGTCAGTGAATTGACCGCTGCCCACGAATCCTGGTTCCCTCGCTTCATGGCAAATGAGGTCGTGGACCCGTGATGTGATCGAGTGGAGCCGTTTCACTGTGGTTCATCCGCCGTTTCGACCATATCTATGAGTTCACGACCTGAACAAGGAATCCTCGCATGGCAATGGACGCCCACGACATCGAACGGCTGATCAAGGAAGGCATTCCGGACGCCAAGGTGACGATTCGCGACCTGGCCGGCGATGGCGACCATTATGCGGCGGAGGTGGTGGCCGAAAGCTTTCGCGGCAAAAGCCGCGTCCAGCAGCACCAGATGGTCTATGACGCGCTGAAGGGCAACATGGGCGGCGTGCTGCACGCGCTTGCCCTGCAGACCAGCGTGCCGGACTAAACTCCCGTCCAGTTACCGGCTCGCAAGCGCCTTGCCGGTCACGGCAATGATCGGCCCGGCCGGATAGTTTCCACCAACAATCATCCGCTCGCCATTCGACAGCGCCGACACGACCCCGTCGAAGAAAAGCGCATTGGGGCAATTGAGCGCATCTCGAAACAGCCGTGCGAAGCTGCCGAGGCTGACTTGAGAGCGCGAGATCGCCAGCACGACGGTGTTTTCGTCAAGCACGCCGACGCCGTTGCGGATATAGCGCGATGTGCCGTCCTGCTCGAAACGGGGATGAAGCCGGCCGTCGATCACCAGCATCGGGCCGGATTGCGTGGCGACCATCACGTCCGGCCCGGCCGCGGCATAGGCACTTGTCTCCATGACCGCCGCCTTGCCGTCCTTGCGGACCACGAATACGCCATTCGGTTTCAGGAAGAAATTGCCTTCGCTGTCGGCGACGTTGAGCGGCGCCTTCTCCCGGCCGTCTTCGACGAGAAGGCCGACTGGGGTCAGATCTTGGTGATACATGCCGGCGTTCATGGCGAGCAGCACCGGCCGGCCCTGATCCGCCATCGCCTTGTCGAATTTGTCCAGGGAACCGAAGGCCTTGCCGTCGAGGCCTACGTGGAACACACCGATGTCATAGCGGCGCAGATCGATTTCGCAGACGACGTAGGCGGCCGCCTCGAAGCTCGCGTCGCGGCACGGCGCCGGCAATTCACCGCCGACGACGAGGGGTGGCTGTCTCGGCGACCTGGCCCACCAAATCAAGGCCAGTGCGGCGAGCAGAACGGCGAGGAGGAACCCGGCGAGATATCGTCTTTTCATCGCGCCTCGGGAAAGATGGTGGCCAACGGCTTGGCACAAGATCAGACGTTCCTTTGCGCCATTTGCATGGCAAGGCGGCAAACATCTTGTTTCGCGCAACCCATGGGTTTATTTGAAGGGTAATGTTCGAGCCTGACTCCCACAGGCATGAAAGGGTATTCCATGAGCGGCATCAACGACTACATCGATAATGAAGTGAAGGGCAACGACGTTGTTCTCTTCATGAAAGGCACGCCCGGCTTCCCGCAATGCGGATTTTCCGGTCAGGTCGTGCAGATCCTCGACTATATCGGCGCCGACTATAAGGGTGTCGACGTGCTGACATCGGCCGAGCTACGGCAAGGCATCAAGGACTATTCCAACTGGCCGACCATCCCGCAGCTCTACGTCAAGGGCGAATTCGTCGGCGGCTGCGACATCATCCGCGAGATGTTCCAGGCGGGCGAATTGCAGACCTTCCTCGTCGAAAAGGGCGTCAGCGTCAAAGGCGCCGCCTGACTTCTGTTTTGCGTATGGCTCTCCGAAGATCGACTGCGATTGTCGGGGTCATGCGCTTAGCGCCGGGGCACCTTGGCAAAAAGTTGTGCCCGCTATCGGGGCAATGAACGAATGGATGCGTCGGCACGCCGGCGCATTTTCGTTTGAAGATCGGACCGGCCGTGGATCAGCAAGCACAAGCGCAGCAAAAGGCAAGCACCTTGCCTATTCCGCGCTGGGAATTCATCGCGCTATGCGCGGCGCTGATGGCGCTCAATTCGCTGGCCATCGACATCATGTTGCCGGCGCTGCAGCAGATCGGCGCCTCGCTCGGCGTCGAAAATGAAAACCACCGGCAATATGTGATCACCGCCTACATACTGGGCTTCGGCGGTGGGCAACTGTTCTTCGGGCCCGTCTCGGACCGCTTCGGGCGCCGCGCTCCGCTGGTTGCCGGGCTGGTGATCTATGTTGCGGCGGCGGGCGCTGCTGCAGTCGCCCCGTCATTCGCCACGCTTCTGCTATGCCGGGCCGTGCAAGGCATCGGCGCGGCGGCGACGCGCGTCATTGCCGTCTCGATCGTGCGCGATACGTTCGACGGAAGGCGCATGGCCGAAGTCATGTCCTTGATCTTCATGGTGTTCATGGCAATTCCGGTGGTGGCACCCGGTATCGGCCAATTCATCATGCTGTTTGCGACCTGGCACGTGATCTTCGTCACCATGGCGGCCGGCGCGCTGATCGTGTCCGCCTGGTCGCTGTTGCGCCTGCCCGAGACACTACATCCAGAATATCGCCGGCCGCTGACGCTGTCCTCCATCATCGGCGGCTTCCGCATCGTTCTCACCAACCGCATCGCGCTCTGCTACGCCTTCGCCAGCACCTTCATCTTCGGCGCCATGTTCGGCTTCATCGCCTCGGCCCAGCAGATCTATGTCAGCGTGTTCGATGTCGGCGAGATGTTCCCGGTCATCTTCGCGGGGGTTGCCGGCGTGCTTGCTTTTTCGAACTACCTCAACTCGCGCCTCGTCGGCCGCATCGGCATGCGCCGTCTGTCGCAAAGCGCGCTGCTGCTGTTTCTGGCCATCAGCCTTGCCTGGCTGGTCGTTTCCATCGAAATGAAGATGCCGCTCTGGCTCTTCATTACTTTCTTTGCCTGCGCCATGGTACCGTTCGGCGCGCTCGGCGCGAACTTCAACGCGCTCGCCATGGAGCCGCTCGGTCACCTGGCCGGCACCGCCTCGTCGATTCTCGGGTTCATGCAGACATTTCTTGGCGGCATCCTCGGCACGCTGATCGGCCAGGCCTTCAACGGTACGGTAACGCCGCTGGCCGCCGGGTTCTGCAGCGTGTCGGTGGCGGCGCTGCTGATGATTCTCATCGCCGAGCGCGGCAGGCTGTTCCAGCCGCAAAACCCGCCGGTCTAGTTTTACGCGCTGGCGGATAAAACTATTCCGCCCAAAGCTCGCGGCGCAGCTCCCGCCAGCTTTCCCTGTCCGGCGCGACCAGCAGGCCACCTCCGACATGTGACGGCAGATAGGCGCTGCCGTCGAAGCGCGCGGCATAACCGCCGGCCTCGGCATGGATCAGTACGCCGGCCAGATGGTCCCACGGCATCAGCTTGTTATAGACGACGAAATGGCCGTGGCCGCTGGCCAGCAGGCGGTATTCGTGGGCTGCGCAGCGATAGTTGAACTGCGACAGCGACTTGGTCTGATTGCGCGCCAGGCGTGAGCGGTCCGGCTCGGGTAGATAGTGCCACGAGACCGCTCCAGTCATTTCCGATATCGGCGCCGGTTTGGCGACATGGACTTTTTCGAAATTGCCATGCGCGTGCCGAATATGACTGCCGGCGCCGCTGACGCCGACCAGCCAGTCCTTGCCGACGGGATCGTGGATGATGCCGGCGACCGTCTCGCCCTTGACCACGACGCCAAGCATGACGCCGAACAGCGGCACGCCGGAGGCGAAGTTGAAGGTGCCGTCGACCGGGTCGACGACGAAGGCGAGTTCGGCATCGCCGAGACCGTCGAGCAGCGTCGGGTCGTCGGAGCAGGCCTCCTCGCCGACGATCATCGCCTTGGGATAACGCTGAAGCAGCCTGGCGGTGATGAGCCGCTCGGCATTCACGTCGGCCTCGGTCACAAGATCGGCGGCCGAGGTCTTGCGACGCACGTCGCCCTCACTCAACCGGCGAAAGCGCGGCATGATCTCGGCGACGGCAGCGTCCGACAGAAGGTCGGCAAGCCAGTCGATCGCGCTGTCGTCAAATGTCATGGGGACCGTCTTGCTTTGCGTTAAGAGCATCGTTGAGGGCGGCGAAATCGAACAGCGTCCTGTCGAGCAGATGCGAGCGCCGCACATTGGCCATGGCACGGATCATGGTGTCCTTGCGGCCGGGCATGCGCTTCTCGATGTCGTCGAGCATCGCTTTCATGGCGTTGCGCTGCAGGCCTTCCTGGCTACCGCACAGATCGCACGGAATTATCGGGAATTTCATGGCGCCGGCGAATTTCTCGAGATCGGCTTCCGCACAATAGGCGAGCGGCCGCAGCACCATGACGTCGCGTTCGTCGTTGAGCAGCTTCGGCGGCATGGCGGCGAGGCGTCCGCCATGGAACAGGTTCATGAAGAAGGTTTCCAGAATGTCTTCGCGGTGATGGCCGAGCACCAGCGCCGAGCAGCCCTCCTCGCGGGCAATGCGATAGAGATGGCCGCGCCGCAGCCGCGAACACAGCGAGCAATAGGTGCTGCCCTCGGCCAGCTTGTCGATGACCACAGAATAGGTGTCCTGATATTCGATGCGATGCGGAATGGCATGGCTGTCGAGATAGTCGGGCAATATGTGCTTGGGAAAGTTCGGCTGGCCCTGGTCGAGATTGCAGGCCAACAGCTCGATCGGCAGCAGCCCGCGCCATTTGAGATCGAGCAGCACGGCAAGCAGGCCGTAGGAATCCTTGCCGCCCGACAGAGCGACCAGCCAGCGGTCGCCGGGCCTCACCATTGAGAAATCGTCGATCGCCTGGCGGGCAAGCCGCAGCAGCCGCTTGCGCAGCTTGTTGAACTCGACGGAGGACGGCACATCGGCAAACAGCGGATGAAAGCCGCCTTCGGCGTCGGCGACCGGTTCGAGCGTTTCGGCGTCTGGCTGCATGTTCACGGCGCGTCGGCCCTAAAGTCCTGTTGCCGCCCGCAGTAGCGCATCGAACCGAAAATCGAAATCGATTTCGGAATCACGCCGCGAAAAAGGAACGAAAAAGTAAGGCCGCCCCGATAGGGCGGCCTTCGCTTGTATCGCGTACGAACGCGCCGATCAGCGCGAATAGAATTCGACGACCAGATTCGGTTCCATCTGCACGGCAAACGGAACGTCGGCCAGGCCGGGGATGCGCGTGAAGGCGGCGGTCATCTTGTTGTGGTCGGCCTCGATGTAATCGGGCACGTCGCGCTCGGCCAGGCCCACCGATTCCAGCACGATGACCAGCTGCTTCGACTTCTCGCGCACTTCGATGACGTCGCCCGGCTTGCAGCGGTACGAGCCGATGTTGACGCGCTTGCCGTTGACGTTGACGTGGCCGTGATTGACGAACTGGCGCGCCGCAAAGATGGTCGGTACGAACTTGGCGCGGTAGACGACTGCGTCGAGGCGCGATTCGAGCAGGCCGATCAGGTTCTCCGAGGTGTCGCCCTTGCGGCGGTCCGCCTCTTCATAGACCTTGCGGAACTGCTTTTCCGAAACGTCGCCATAGTGGCCCTTCAGCTTCTGCTTGGCGCGCAGCTGCAGGCCGAAATCGGAAAGCTTGCCCTTGCGGCGCTGGCCATGCTGGCCGGGGCCGTATTCACGCTTGTTGACCGGGGACTTCGGGCGGCCCCAGATGTTTTCGCCAAGACGGCGGTCTATCTTGTACTTCGCGGATTCGCGCTTGCTCATCGCATTCCCTTTCAAAACAACGCACCCGGAACCTCATGGTCCGGGTGAAGGAAACGCGCCCTCCTCTGGCCTCCGTTTTCGAGACCTGACAGGGTTTTCCACGCAACGCGACGGAAAACCCACGGGACACGTCATTTCAAACAAGACATAAGGAAAGTAAAATCGGCTTCCCAAACGTCTTGCACACATAAAGAAAACCACCGGGCATTGCGGCCCGGTGTTGGTGGGCTGGTTAAACGGAGATTTAACCGCTGTCAAGCTTCCGGCTGGCGCGAATCGCCGAACCGGATAGTGTTGCGGTTGTAGAACGTGCCGGATGTGGCGGGAGGTTGCGCCAGCGGCATCAGGAAGGGACTGAAGTCAGAGGAGCTGGAATTCGCATGAAGAAGTTCTTCCTTACGTTGGTAGGAGCCGCGGTGATGGCCGGCACGATGGCGGTCGCGCCCGAGCCGGCGCAGGCCCGGCATTGGCATGGCCACAGGCATCACCAGGTCTGCCGCATCGTGGTCAAGAAGAAGGTGGTGTGGCGGCACGGTCATCGCAAGGTCATCCGCTACAAAGTGCGGCGCTGCGGGTGGGGCTGGAACTGGTAATTTTCGCCCTTGCCCGTTGAGACTTCAGTGCCCGCGGCTCAGCCGCGGGCTTTTTATCGACCGGCATCCGCCGCCAGAATGGTCAGTCGATCAGTGTTTCGATTTCTTTTCCGGCAGGCCCTTGCGCTTGGTCTCGGCGAATTCCTCGAGCTGTTTTTCGCTCATGGATTTATACATTCCCTTCGACGCGCCTTTGAGCTCGCTCTTCTTGGTCTCGCCGCGCTTGGCGGACAGTGCAGCACCGGCGGCTTTCTGCTGGGCTTTCGAGGTGGCTGGCATGATCGCTTCTCCTGTTCCTCAATGAGAAAAGAACGCATCGCCCTGGGCTGATGTTCCCGGAGCACCAAAGTGCCTGGGGTCAGGATACCGCCAGGCCAAATCCCTGCATCAGCCGGCGCGTCGGAAAATCGGCCTCGTTCGAGGTGAAGACGGCAAAATCGGCGCCTTCCGGCAGTACCTCTCTGCGATAACGGGCCTCGGTATCGGCGAGCAGCGACAGCGCGCGGCGTGCGATCGCCTCGGCCGGGTCGAGCCAGTCGACCGGCCAAGGTGCTGTCTTGCGCATGCGGTTGGCCAAAAAAGGATAATGGGTGCAGGCAAGCACGACGATGTCGGTGCGCAGCCCGTCATGCTCGACGAAGCACGGCGCGATCTCGGCGCGCACGGCGTCCTCGTCGACAAAACCGTCGCGCATATAGGCTTCGGCCAATCCAGCCAGCCTGTCGCTGCCGACCAGGCGGACATGGCATTTCTGCGCCCATTTGCTGATCAGGTCACGCGTGTACTGGCGCTTGACGGTGCCGGGCGTCGCCAGCACCGAAACCAGGCCTGAGCGCGTGCGTTCCGCCGCCGGCTTGATGGCCGGCACGGTGCCGACGAAAGGGTGGCCGGGAAACCTCTCGCGCAACGCATCGATGACCAGCGTCGAGGCGGTATTGCAGGCGATGACCGAAATGGCCGGCGAAAACCGTTCGAGCAGCCTGGCGAACAACTCCAGGATGTGTGTTCTCAGCGCCGGTTCCTCCCAGGCGCCGAAGGGGAACGCCGCGTCGTCGGCGACATAGATGAAGCGGCGGTCAGGCATCAGGACGCGCGCCTCACGCAGCACAGTGAGGCCGCCAATGCCGGAATCGAACATCAGGATCGGACGGGCGCTCGATGGACTGGTCATTATCATTGAGTCACTAAGGGCTGGGAATCACAAACGAGATCACGAGAGAAGGTTCGGCCCATGCTTTTTGCTTCGGCCAATGATGCTTTATCCCGGCCGCTTCTATCTGGAACCATCATGGCCTTGATGCGGCGAGACGGTCACACAAGGCCCCGCTTGCCGAAGCCGCCGGCCCGCGGCCGGCCGTTCGCCGGAGATGCAGGTTGAGATGCAAGGTGGTTCGACGGCACCGGTGCGGCCCGCATGGCATAGGCCGGAGCCAGGGCCGTCACGCCGGCGGCCGACTCTGAATGGGGCGCCGCGGCGCCGCGCAGCGGCCCGGGCGGGTCGAAATCGTCGAAACTCAGGGATGACGCCATATCCGAAGAGCTACCGCCCGCCGGCTTGGCCGCCAAGATGACCGCCCACAGCCCGACGAGAGCTAATCCCAGCAGGTTAAGGCCGGAATGCGACTCGTCGCCGTCGAACTTTACGACAAGAACAGTGCCGGCCTGCAGAATCGCAAACAGGGTCGAGAACACGATATACGACCAAAGGATCCAACCGGACCCTTGTGCATCGCGGCTTCGACGCCAGGCGAAATTCGCGCGGAACAGAACAATCACCAGCGAGGCGACGAGAACGGCCGCGGCCAGCCCTTCCCTGGAAGGTCCGGGCTTCGAATTGGCCAAACCCTCGATGCCGATGGTCAGCACGACGCACAGCACAAAGGTCACGATTTCCGCAACCAGCAAGGCCGCCGAATAGAAGAAAAAGCGAGGACGACCGATATCCGAGCTAAACATCCGAGGATCCATCGTTTTCCAGACAATGGATCACATCAAATAACATTCGGTTACTGGTGAGATATGGGCAACTCGAAGGCTAGTCTTTGTCCTTCGCCTTGCCGGCGCGTGCCGCGGCCGCCGGGAGCCGCCTTGGATCGTCGCCGGGCGATCCGTCGCCGCGCGGCATGGCCGGCGAGAACCTGTCCAGCGATGATATAATACCGCGTAGCACCTTGAGCTCCGGCTCGGCAAAACCGGGGCGGGTCAGCACTGCGCGCAAATTGTCGACCATCTTCGGCTTCTTCGGTGCCGGGCGGAAATAGCCGCGCGCCTCCAGTGCACCTTCCAGATACGCAAACAGGGCGTGCAATTCTTCCTTGGCAGCTGGCGGCATTTCGGGACC
This sequence comes from Mesorhizobium sp. M0189, assembly GCF_040322135.1. Lineage (NCBI taxonomy): Bacteria > Pseudomonadati > Pseudomonadota > Alphaproteobacteria > Hyphomicrobiales > Phyllobacteriaceae > Mesorhizobium > Mesorhizobium sp. M0189. The sequence goes on along the minus strand of NZ_JAMYSW010000019.1, from coordinate 21,671 downwards.
GGAGAAGTTGGTCCTGGTCTCGTCTTCCAGGCCGGACTTCATCCATTCATAGGACATCAGCAGGGCCGCCTGGGCGATGTTGAGCGAGGAGAAGGCTGGATCGACGGGGAAGGTGATGATCTCGTCGGCAAGGCCGACCTCGTCATTATAGAGGCCGAAGCGCTCGCGCCCCAACAGGATGCCGGTGCGCTGGCCGGCCCGCTGCCGCGCGCGCAGCGCCCTGCCCGCCTCGACCGGGCCGCGCACCGGTTTGAAATTGTCGCGCGCGCGCGCCGTGGTGGCGAAGACGAAGTTCAAGTCGGCGACTGCCGAGCCCAGGTCGTCGAACACCTCGACGGCATCGATGACATGGTCGGCGCGGCTTGCCGCGGCACGCGCCTTCTCGCTCGGCCAGCCGTCACGCGGATTGACGAGGCGCAGTTCGGCAAGGCCGAAATTGGCCATGGCGCGTGCAACCATGCCGATGTTCTCGCCGAGCTGTGGCTCGACCAGGATGATCGCCGGTCCGGACGCAGGCGTTCCGGAGGCAAGAGGGTTGTCGGGATCCTGGGTGGCGGTCATGGTTGTCAATGAACTGCTGTTTGCGGCATTTCGCAGTCCCCTGCCACATTTGGCGGCGAAAATGAAGCTTTCGCAAAGAATGCCGGCACTACGGCGCGGTTCGCCGTTTGCGCGGCCAAAAAGCCTTTGATATACGGGCCGCATCCCAGGGCCGGCAGCCGTGCGGGCAAGGCCGTTCCGTTCCCCAAAAGCGAGGCATTCTTTCCATGGCGAAGATCAAGGTGGCGAACCCGGTCGTCGAACTCGACGGCGACGAGATGACCCGCATCATCTGGCAGTTCATCAAGGACAAGCTGATCCACCCTTATCTCGACCTCAAGCTCGAATATTACGATCTCGGTATCGAGCACCGCGACGCCACCAACGACCAGGTGACCATCGATTCGGCCAATGCCATCAAGAAATACGGCGTCGGCGTGAAATGCGCGACGATCACGCCCGACGAGCAGCGCGTCGAGGAATTCAAGCTGAAGAAGATGTGGAAGTCGCCGAACGGCACCATCCGCAACATCCTCGGCGGCACCATCTTTCGCGAGCCGATCATTATGAAGAACGTGCCGCGGCTAGTGCCCGGCTGGACCAAGCCGATCATCGTCGGCCGCCACGCCTTCGGCGACCAGTACCGCGCCACCGACTTCCGCTTTCCCGGTAAGGGCAAGCTGACGATCAAGTTCGTCGGCGAGGACGGCCAGGTGATCGAGCACGACGTCTTCGACGCACCCGGCGCCGGTGTCGCCATGGCCATGTACAATCTCGACGAGTCGATCCGCGAATTCGCCCGCGCCTCGCTGAATTACGGCCTGCTGCGCAATTACCCCGTCTACCTGTCGACCAAGAACACCATCCTCAAGGCCTATGACGGCCGCTTCAAGGATATCTTCCAGGAGGTCTACGAGGCGGAGTTCGAAGCCGAGTTCAAGGCCAAGAAACTCTGGTACGAGCACCGGCTGATCGACGACATGGTGGCCTCCAGCCTGAAATGGTCGGGCGGCTATGTCTGGGCTTGCAAGAATTATGATGGCGACGTGCAGTCGGACACGGTGGCGCAAGGCTTCGGCTCGCTCGGCCTGATGACCTCGGTGCTGATGACGCCGGACGGCAAGACCGTCGAGGCGGAGGCCGCACACGGCACCGTCACCCGCCACTATCGCCAGCACCAGAAGGGCGAGGAGACCTCGACCAATTCGATCGCCTCGATCTTTGCCTGGACGCGCGGCCTCGCCCACCGCGCCAAGCTCGACGACAATGCCGAACTGAAGCGTTTTGCCGAGACGCTGGAACGGGTCTGCATCCAGACGGTCGAGTCCGGCTTCATGACCAAGGACCTGTCGCTGCTGATCGGTCCCGACCAGCCATGGCTTTCGACCACCGGCTTCCTCGACAAGATCGACGAGAATTTGCAGAAGGCGATGGCCTGAGCTCCTCCGACATGGACAAGCCCGTCGTCTACGGCGCGGACTACAGCGTCTATGTGCGCATCGTGCGGCTGGTGCTCGAGGAAAAGGGCGTCGGCTACGAGCTGGTGCCCGTCGACATCTTTGCGGCGGACGGCATTCCCGGCTGGTACTTCGAGCACCAGCCGTTCGGCCGCATCCCAGCCTTCGAGCATGACGGCTTTCGCCTTTACGAGACCGGCGCGATTGCCCGTTATGTCGACGAAGCCTTTGACGGCCCGGCGCTGCAACCGGTCGAAGCCCGGCCTCGATCACGCATGAACCAGATCACCGGCCTGCTCGACGCCTACGCCTACAGGGCCATGGTCTGGGATGTCGCCGTCGAGCGGCTGGAAAAAACGCCGCCCGACGAAGCCGTGATCGCCAACGGGTTGAGGCAGGCGAGAACGGCATTGCAGGCGCTGTCTTCGCTGAAAGCCGAAGGGCCTTGGCTGTTGGGGACGGAATTGACGCTGGCCGACCTGCACGCCGCACCGATCATCGGCTATTTCGTCAAGGTCGCCGAGGGGCGAAAACTGCTGGCGGAGTTTGCCGATATCCAGGATTGGTATGTGCGCATCGCGGCGCGTGCGGGTTTTGCGAAGACCGAAAAGGCAGAGTGAGGAGACAAGCATTCGGCAATAGGCCTTCTGGTGATTAGCGAAAGCCGAAGTGACATCCAATCTCCCCCTTGCGGGGGAGATGTCCGGCAGGACAGAGGGGGGTGTGAAGGATCGCTAACCTTCGACTGATCCTTTCCAATTGGGAACGGCCTGAGAACGTGGCTCCGATTGGGCTGACAGTCGGAGGGACAGCACCCCCCTCTGCCCTGCCGGGCATCTCCCCCGCAAAGGGGGAGGTCGGCAGCTTCGCCGAAGGCGACCCACTGCGAAATACCGCTCAATCGGGAAGGTAGATCTCCGCCTTCATAAAGGTCTTCGCACGGCCTGTGATCAGCACGCGATCTCCGGCCAGCTCGCATAGCAAGTGCCCGCCGCGTTGCGAGTATTGGAATGCCGACAGATGCGTCTTGCCGAGTTTTTCAGCCCAGTAAGGCACCAGCGTCGCATGAATGGAGCCGGTTACCGGATCCTCGGGAATGCCTGCTCCGGGCACGAAATAACGCGAGACGAAATCATGGGCCTGCCCAGGCGCGGTAATGACCAAGCCGAGAGGATGAAAACGTCCGATCCTGAGCAGATCGGGAACGAAAGATCGCACGCTTGTCTCGTCGGCAAGCTCGACAAACAGGTTCTCGAAATTGCGGAAGCCCGCAACCGTCCGCTGAGACAATATCGCTTGCAGCGCCGACTTCAGCTCTTCCTCGACGGGCTGCGGCGGAAAACACGGCAGATCGAGCTGATAGGCCCCTTCCCGCTGGGAAACCCGCAACTCGCCCACCCGGGTGGCGAAGGCCATTTCGCCCTGACCACTGTATTCCGTGGTCAGCACATGGGCGGCCGCAAGAGTGGCATGGCCGCAGAAGTCGACTTCATGGACCGGCGTGAACCAGCGCAAATCCCAACCTTTGCCATTCGCCCGCACAAACGCCGTTTCGGCAAGATTGTTTTCGTTGGCGATGCCTGCATTACCTGCTCCGGCAGCCACTCCTCCAAAAGGAGAACGGCGGCAGGGTTGCCCTGGAAGGCCTGTTCGGCAAAGGCGTCGACCTGATACATCGTCAGCGTCGGCATATCAGGCCCTCAAGGATGTCCGCTGGGCGGCGCGCCATTTCGGCCGTGCCCGCCCCCGGTGCAGGTTCACGCCGCCTCGAGAGCCGCTTTCACCGCAGCGATCGCGTCTTCGGCCTTCGAGCCGTCCGGGCCGCCGGCCTGGGCCATATCGGGTCGACCGCCGCCGCCCTGCCCGCCCAATGCCGCGGACGCGACGCGCACCAGATCGATTGCGCTGAAGCGGCCGGTCAGATCATCGGTGACCGCGACGACGACGCTCGCCTTGTTGTCCTCGCCGGCGCCGACAAAGACGACGACGCCGGAGCCGAGCGACTTCTTGCCGGCATCGGCCAGCGGCTTCAAATCCTTTGGCGAGACGCCCGATACCGCCTTGCCGAGAAAACCGACACCGGCAATCGTTTCGTTTTCCGCAGGCACACCGGCTGGCGAGCGATCGCCGAGCGCCAGTTTCTTGCGCGCCTCGGTCAGCTCCTTTTCGAGCTTCTTGCGCTCGTCGAGCAGTGCCTCGACGCGGGCCGGCACATCGGCCGGCGAAATCTTCAGCGCGGCGGCGGCCGCCTTCAGCCGCTTGTCCTGCTCGTCGAGATGCTTTCTGGCCGCCTCGCCGGTCAACGCCTCGATGCGGCGCACGCCGGCAGCGACCGCGCTGTCGGACACGATGCGCACCAGGCCGATATCGCCGGTCGCCCTAACATGGGTGCCGCCGCATAGCTCGACCGAATAGGGCCGGTTGGCCTTGGCGCCATGCAGGCCTGTGCCCATCGAAACGACGCGCACCTCATCGCCATATTTCTCGCCAAACAGCGCCATGGCGCCTTCGGCAATGGCGTCGTCGACCGACATCAGGCGCGTGGTTACAGGGCTATTCTGAACGACGATTTCGTTTGCCATGCGCTCGACCTCTTCGAGCTCGTCCGGCGAGATCGGCTTGTTGTGGGAGATGTCGAAGCGCAGACGCTCTGGCGCGACCAGTGAGCCCTTCTGCGCCACATGGGTACCCAGCACCTCGCGCAGCGCCTCATGGATCAGATGCGTGGCGGAATGGTTCGCGCGCAGCCTGGAGCGGCGCGCGTGGTCCACCCTCAGCTCGACGGTCGCGCCCGTCTTGACCGTGCCGTTGGCCACCTTGCCGACATGGACGAAAAGCCCATCGGCCTTCTTCTGCGTATCGGATATCTCGATCGAGAACCCGTCGCCTGAAATGACGCCGGTATCGCCCATCTGGCCACCGGACTCGCCATAGAACGGCGTCTGGTTGACAACCACGGCAACGGCGTCGCCTTTGCCGGCACTGTCGACGGTCTTGCCGTCCCTGACCAGCGCCTGGACGAGGCCTTCCGCCTGCTCGGTCTCATAGCCCAGGAATTCGGTGGCGCCGTTCTCCTCACGCACCGCGAACCATACCGTTTCGGTTGCGGCCTCACCGGAACCAGCCCAGCTTTTGCGCGCCTCCGCCTTCTGCCGCTCCATCGCCTCGGTGAAGCCGGCAAGGTTGACCGAGATGTTGCGCTGGCGCAGCGCGTCCTGCGTCAGATCGAGCGGAAAGCCATAGGTGTCGTAGAGCTTGAACGCTGTCTCGCCATCCAGCATGTCGCCGGAGACCAACTTTTCCGTCGCCTCCGAAAGCAAGCCCAAGCCTCGCACCAGCGTCTTGCGGAAACGAGTTTCCTCAAGCTTCAGCGTCTCGGTGATCATCTGCTCGCCGCGCACCAGTTCCGGGTAGGCTTGGCTCATCTCGCGGACCAGCGCCGGCACCAGCTTCCACATCAGCGGCTCATTCGAGCCGAGCAACTGCGCGTGGCGCATGGCGCGGCGCATGATGCGACGAAGCACGTAGCCCCGCCCTTCGTTGGACGGCAGCACGCCGTCGGCGACCAGGAAGCAGGACGAACGCAAGTGGTCGGCGATGACGCGGAACGATGCGACGGTGTCCGCATCCGGACCGCGGCCAAGCGCCGACGACGCAGCGTCGATCAGGTGGCGGAACAGGTCGGTTTCGAAGACGCTATCAACTCCTTGCAGGATGGAGGCCATGCGCTCGAGGCCCATGCCCGTGTCGATCGACGGACGCGGCAGGTCGACGCGCTCGTCCTTCGTCACCTGTTCATACTGCATGAACACCAGGTTCCAGAATTCGAGGAAACGGTCGCCATCCTCCTCGGGGCTGCCGGGAGGGCCACCCCAGATGTGCTCGCCACGGTCGATGAATATCTCCGAACACGGCCCGCACGGTCCGGTGTCGCCCATTGCCCAGAAATTGTCCGAGGTCGCGATGCGGATGATGCGATCGTCGGAAAGACCGGCGATCTTCTTCCAGTAGGAGGCGGCCTCGTCGTCGGTGTGGTAGACGGTGACCAGCAGCTTGTCCTTCTTCAGCCCGAACTCCCTGGTGATCAGGTTCCAGGCAAGCTCTATGGCGCGCTCCTTGAAATAATCGCCGAAGGAGAAATTGCCGAGCATCTCGAAGAAGGTCAGGTGTCGCGCGGTGTAGCCGACATTGTCGAGGTCGTTGTGCTTGCCGCCGGCACGAACACTCTTCTGGGCAGTCGTCGCACGCGAATAGGGCCGCTTCTCCAGACCGGTGAAAACGTTCTTGAACTGCACCATGCCGGCATTGGTGAACATCAGCGTCGGGTCGTTGCGCGGCACCAGCGGGCTCGACGCGACGACCTCGTGACCTTCCTTGCGAAAATAGTCGAGAAATGCCGACCGGATCTCGTTGACGCCACTCATGAATACTGCCTTTTCGAGAGAACCGCCGGCTGCCGGCGGAAAATAGACATGGCCTTTTAGCGGTCGCACCGCAGCCTGTCCAGAAACACCAAATGGGCTCAAATCCCGGCTTTCACCGGCGCTTTGAAATGCGTCTGACTCGCCGTCAAACGCCAACCGCCGGCACGGGGCCGGCGGTTCAAAATGTACCGATTACGCAAACTCAAAATCAAAACATCAAATCCAAACCTGGCTGACGCTCCGGGAGGCGTCGCTTTTCCTACATCGCCCCGGCGTCGTCCTCGAAACCGTCGTCGCTGCTTTCGGAGCCGCCGTTCTCAAGGAATTTCTCGGCGATCAATCCGGCATTCTGCCTCAGCGCCAATTCGATCTCGCGCGCCGTGTCGGGATTGTCGCGCAGGAACAGTTTTGCGTTTTCGCGGCCCTGGCCGAGACGCTGCGAATTATAGGAGAACCAGGCGCCCGACTTTTCGACCACGCCAGCCTTGACGCCGAGATCGACCAGCTCGCCGGTTTTGGAGACGCCCTCGCCATACATGATGTCGAACTCGACCACCTTGAAGGGCGGCGCCAGCTTGTTCTTGACGACCTTGACGCGGGTCTGGTTGCCGACGACCTCGTCGCGATCCTTGACCGAGCCGATGCGGCGGATGTCGAGGCGGACCGAGGCATAGAATTTCAGCGCGTTGCCGCCGGTCGTCGTCTCGGGCGAACCAAACATGACGCCGATCTTCATGCGGATCTGGTTGATGAAGATGACCATGGTGTTGGAGCGCGAGATCGAGGCGGTGAGCTTGCGCAGTGCCTGGCTCATCAGGCGGGCCTGCAGGCCGGGCAGCGAATCGCCCATCTCGCCTTCGATTTCGGCCCGCGGCGTCAGCGCCGCCACCGAATCGACCACCAGCACGTCGATGGCGCCGGAGCGCACCAGCGTGTCGCAGATCTCCAGCGCCTGTTCGCCGGTATCGGGCTGCGAGATCAGCAGGTTTTCGAGATCGACGCCGAGCTTGCGGGCATAGACCGGATCGAGCGCATGCTCGGCATCGACAAAGGCGCAGATGCCGCCCTTCTTCTGGGCTTCGGCCACCGTGTGCAGCGCCAGCGTCGTCTTGCCCGAGCTTTCCGGTCCGTAGATCTCGACGATGCGGCCGCGCGGCAGGCCGCCGACGCCAAGCGCGATGTCCAACCCAAGCGAGCCGGTCGGCACCGTTTCGATCTCGACGACCTGCTCGTTCGCGCCGAGCCGCATGATCGAACCCTTGCCGAAGGCACGCTCGATTTGCGACAGCGCCGCATCCAGAGCCTTTGATTTGTCCACCGCTTTGTCCTCTACAAGCCGCAAAGAATTCTGAGCCATGATACATCACCCCGTGGTCGTCAATGGAGGCCGGACAATCCCGCAATCCTTAAAAGAATGTACCTCGTTTGTTCTCATTTGTCAATGAGCCCCAAGGGTTTGAAAAATAACTGATATCCATATTTGTTCTATTTTTGTTTCGCAATTTTGCTTCCGGACGTATCCCGCCTCGCATGCGGCGCCGTTGCCGTCACCATCCGAATCGCACCCGCGATTGCAGGGTTCCGCCCGGCGACCTAGTCTCCTCCCGGGCAACAGCAAAGGGCATTTTGCCGGCATGATGAAATCCCCGACGATCCTGGCCGTGGGTGGCGCCTATATCGAGCGGCGCGGCCGGGTTGCCGGCGCCTTCGTGCCGGCCGCTTCCAACCCCGGCACGATGCGCGAGCATGTCGGCGGCGCCGCCTTCAACGCCTTGCGCTGTGCGGTGCGGCGCGGCGTCTCGGCCTCGCTGCTTTCGGTGCGCGGCGGCGATGCCCTGGGCGACACGGTTTTACGCGCCGTCACCGACGCCGGCATTGCCGATTTGTCGGCGGTGTTCCTCGACCGCGCGACGCCAAGCCATACGATGCTGGTCGATAGCGACGGCGGGCTGATCGCCGGCCTTGCCGACATGGTGCTCTACGAGCTGGCGCTTCCCAAGCAGATCCGCCGCGCCAAGGTGCGAGACGCGATCGGTTCGGCCGACGCGGTGCTGTGCGACGCCAACCTGCCGTCTTCCGCAGTGGCGCGGCTGGCGGCACTCGCCGCCGGCAAGCCGGTGTTTGCGCTTGCCGTCTCGCCCAGCAAAGCGGCGCGGCTGACGCCGGTGCTTGATCTTCTGGCACTCGCCTTCATGAACCGGCACGAGGCTGGCGTGCTCGCCGGCGTCGACATCGATGCTGACGACCAAGGCATCGTCGACGGCCTGAGACGCGCGGGCCTGAAAAGCGGCGTGATCACCGCTGGCGACGGACCGGTGCTCGGTTTCGACAAATTGGGCGCGTTCTCGATCCTGCCACCGCCGCTCCAAAAGCGGACCGATGCTGCCGGCGCCGGCGACGCATTGGCCGGCGCGACGATCGCCGCCCTGCTGCGCGGCCTGACGCTGCGCGCGGCACTGTGCGAAGGCGTTGCCGCAGCTATGCTCACCGTCGAGAGCGCCGCCTTCACCAGCGCCGGCTTTGCCGAGGCGCTGGCGCTCGTGCCCAGGCGCGGGACCTGGCGTGAAATGCGGCCCAGAATTGCCGAAGCATGACGCAGCCTATTTGCCGGCGCGCCGTCCTGCCTCGTAGGCGCGGCGCGCCCAGATCGCCATCTCGTCGGGGTCGTCGAAAGCGCTGTCGGGAACGCTCCAATAGGGCATCGACACCAGCTTTCCGTGGCGCGAGCCGGTATAGGTCCATTGCCGGCAGCCGGCCGCTTCGAAATCCGGGGCGCTTTCGGCGTCGGCCTTCAGCATCAATTCGCCACGGATGACAATGGCGACGATGACGCCATCGAAATAGATGCCCTTGCCGCCGAACAGCTTGCGGATGCTGACCGGGCCGAGGCCTTCGAAAAGCTCTTCTATGCGCTCGTTGTCCATGGCGCGATCATGTCACCGGGATTTCCCCTTGTCATCGCCGCTACCGGCACCATCCTGACAAGTTCAGAATCAGTTTCATCGGAGTTTTTCATGCCGCTTCTGCTCAAAGGGTCCTGCCGGTGCAATGCCGTGCGTTTCGAGGTGGAAAGCCACACGCCGGTGCCGTTCATGCTGTGCTACTGCTCGATCTGCCGCAAGCAGCAGGGCGGCGGCGGTTTCGCCATCAATCTCGGCGCCGATTACGAGACGCTGAAAATCGAGGGCAAGCGCCATCTCGGCGTCTACCGGGCCGAGATCGAGGACGACGAGCACCCGCAACGCGAGATCTCGACGGGCGAACGGAGCTTCTGCACGAAATGCGGGACGGCACTCTGGCTCTACGATCCAACCTGGCCGGAGCTGGTGCATCCGTTTGCCTCGGCAATCGACACAAACCTGCCGAAGCCGCCGGAGAAGGTGCATCTGATGCTGAAATACAAGGCGAACTGGGTCGAGCCCGATATCGGCAAGGGCGACAAGGTCTTCGATGTCTACCCGGAAGAGTCGATCGCCGACTGGCACAAACGAACCGGGATGTGGGTGGATTAGCGTTTCTTCTCCCCGTTCGCTATCGCGTATGGGCAAGCGCCCCCTCACCCGGATTGCCAACCGAATTGCGAAGGGCAATCCGGGGCAATCCGACCTCTCCCCGAGGGGAGAGGAAGTCGCCCAGCGCTGGCGCCAGCCTCTTCTCCCCATCGGGGAGAAGGTGGCCCGAAGGGCCGGATGAGGGGGCGGCGAAGGAAAAGCCTTAGGCCGAAGCGCGCGCCTCGGCCAGTGCCTTCAGATCGGCAGGCTTCAATTCGACCGATTCGCCGCAGCCGCAGGCCGAGCTCTGGTTCGGGTTGCGGAAGGTGAAGCCGGTGCGCAGCGTCGTCTGCTCGAAATCCATCTCGGTGCCGAACAGGAAAAGCGCTGCCTCAGGCGCGACATAGACGTGGGCGCCGTCGCGCTCGATATGATCGTCCTTAGTGTTGGGCTCGGTCACCAGGTCGACCGTATATTCCATGCCGGCGCAGCCGCCCTTCTTGATGCCGAGGCGAATGCCATGCGCATTCTCACGGGTCGCGACGATCTCGCGCACCCGGTCGGCAGCCTTTTCGGTCATCGTGATGACGGCAAAGCGTCCCATTCTTTCCTTCTCCATTGCGCGCAGGTTCAAGGTCTGCCGAATGATTCCTCACCTAAAATGGTGAAGTTTTGTACCCGGCGCAAGTGCGCCAGCCTTTGGCTGGTCGGATGCTAGTACCACCCCACCGCTACCTGTGCCTCTTCCGACATGCGGTCGGGCGACCAAGGCGGGTCGAAGGTCATGTTGACCTCGACGCCGGAAACGCCTTCGACGGCGCCGACGGCGTTTTCGACCCAGCCCGGCATTTCACCGGCCACCGGGCAGCCCGGCGCGGTCAGCGTCATGTCGATCTTGACCGAGCGGTCGTCCTCGATGTCGATCTTGTAGACGAGGCCGAGCTCGTAGATGTCGGCCGGGATTTCGGGGTCATAGACCGTCTTCAGCGCCGAGACGATGTCGTCTGTCAGCCGCGCCAATTCGTCGGCGGGGATTGTCGATCCGGAAACCGCCGCATTGGTCGTCGTTTCCGAATTGGTCTCGGCGGTGTGGCTGGCATCATCCATGGTCGTCACCCGAAGAACTTTCGCGCCTTTTCCAGCGCATCGGCCAAAGCATCGACTTCGGCCCTGGTATTGTACATGCCGAACGACGCCCTGCATGTGGATGTTACGCCGAAGCGTTTCAACAGCGGCTGGGCACAATGCGTGCCGGCGCGCACCGCCACGCCCTGCCGGTCGATGACCATCGACACATCATGCGCGTGGATGCCCTGCAGCTCGAACGAGATGATGGCGCCCTTGCCAGGCGCATCGCCGAAGATGCGCAGCGAGTTGATGGCGCGCAGTTTTTCATGCGCATAGTCCTTCAGATCGGCCTCATGGGCGGCGATGCGCTCGCGTCCGATCTTTTCCATGTATTCCAGCGCCGCACCCAGCCCGATCGCCTGGACGATCGGCGGCGTGCCGGCCTCGAAACGGTGCGGCGGGTCGTTGTAGGTGACGATGTCTTGCGTCACCTCCTCGATCATTTCGCCGCCGCCCATGAACGGGCGCATCCGCTCCAGAATATCCTTCTTGCCGTAGAGCACGCCGATGCCCGACGGGCCATAGACCTTGTGGCCGGTGAAGACGAAGAAATCGCAGTCGAGATCCTGCACGTCGATCGGCATATGCACGGCGCTCTGGCTGCCGTCGACCAGCACCGGAATGCCGCGGGCGTGCGCAATGCGCACGATCTCCTTGATCGGCGTGACCGTGCCCAGCGCATTTGACATATGGGTAATGGCAACCAGCTTGGTGCGGTCGGTCAGCCGTTTTTCGAATTCCTCGATGTGGAAGACGCCGAGATCGTCGACCGGCACCCAAACCAGTTTTGCGCCCTGCCGCTCGCGGATGAAATGCCACGGCACGATGTTGGAGTGGTGCTCCATGATCGACAGCACGATCTCGTCGCCTTCGCCGATATTGGGCATGCCGAAGCCATAGGCGACGGTGTTGATCGCCGCCGTGGTGTTCGAGGTGAAGACGATGTTGTCGGTGCTCGGCGCGTTGAGAAATCTCTGTACTATCTTGCGCGCGTTCTCATAGGCGTCGGTCGCGGCGTTCGACAGGAAATGCAGGCCGCGATGGACGTTGGCGTATTCCTGGGAATAGGCGTGCTGGATGGCGTCGAGCACAGCCTGCGGCTTCTGCGCCGAGGCGCCATTGTCGAGATAGACTAGCGGTTTGCCGTAGACTTGCCGCGACAGGATCGGGAAGTCGCGGCGGATCGCCTCGACGTCGTAGGGAATGTTTTCGACTTTCTGGTCCATCACAAGCTCTCTCGAGGCATCGCCTCATTCCGTCCAGCACCCCTCGGCCAATTCTACCCGTGCGTCAAAAACCAATCGTCGAGCCGTCGTTCCAGCGCCTCGACGATGGCCTCGTCGTCCAGTTCCTCGATCACTTCGGCGACGAAGGCCTTGACCAGCAGGCCGCGCGCGGTCTTCTCGTCGATGCCGCGCGCCATCAGGTAGAACAGATGGCTGTGGTCGATCTCGGTGACGGTCGCGCCATGGCCGCAAACGACGTCGTCGGCGAAGATTTCAAGCTCCGGCTTGGTCGAAAACTCACCGTCGTCCGACAACAGCAGCGTGTTGCAGGCCATCTTGGCGTTGGTCTTCTGCGCATATTGGTGGACGTTGATACGACCCTGGAAGACGCCGCGCGCCTTGCCGGTCACCACGTTGCGGATGACTTCGGTCGAGGCGGTGTGCGGCACGGCATGGTCGAGCACCATGGTGACGTCGGTATGGGTGTCGCCGGCCAAAAGATTGATGCCGCGCAGCGTGAAGTCGGCGCCCTCGCCGGTCGTCCTCACGACGACCTCCTGGCGCACCAGCTTGCCGCCGGCATTCATGACGAACAGCGTCAGTTTCGAATTCTTGCCGAGATGCGCCTTGAACTGGGCGAGATGTGTTGCCGTATCCGGCTGCTCCTGCACGATGAGCCATGTCACTTCGGCGCCCTCGCCAAGCACAAGCTGGCTGACCGAGCTGACCAGCGCCGCCCCCTCGCCCGCCTGGCGCTCGACGATGACAGCCTTGGCGCCGGCACCGACGCGGACGGCCAGGCGTACATGCGTCTGTCCACCGGCCTGCAAATTCTGCAGCTCAAGCGGCTTTTCCAGTTCGGCACCGTCGGCGATGTCGACGAAATAGCCGTCGGCGACAAAGGCGGTGTTCAGCGCGCCGATCGCGTCATCGGTGCCATAGGGATCCAACCCCGGCGCGATGCTGCCGTCGGTCAGCTTCTCCGACAGGCGCTGTACGGCGACGCCTTCGATATCGGGCAGTTTCGCGCTCGAAACCCCGTTCAGGACCGGCAAAACCGAGGAGTCTTCGACGATCGGCGCAATGGCTTTCGCGACCGCTGCCGGATCGAAGTCCGGCACCGAGGTCAGCAGCCGGCGCAGGTCCGTATAATGCCAGGATTCGATGCGCCGCGTCGGCAGGCCGCCCTTGATCGCCTCGATGGCGTCGTCGCGCTTCAGCATCACCGCGCCGTCGCCGGGCAGCAGCGACAGCCGCTCGCCAAAGGCGTCGATCAGCGCCGTTTCGGCCAATGTTCGCTGGGGTGTCGTGTGCATGTTCATCAGTATCGCCTTGTTTGGCTTGCCTTCCGGGCCTGCTGGCATCTCACGCGGCTTGCCCGATCACGCCGGCATAGCCATTGGCCTCGAGGTCGAGCGCCAGCGACTTGTCGCCCGACTTGATCACCTGGCCTCTGTAGAGCACGTGCACCGTATCCGGCACGATGTATTGGAGCAGGCGCTGGTAGTGGGTGATGACAACGATGGCCCGGTCCGGCGAGCGCAGCGTGTTGACGCCGTCCGCGACGATCTTCAGCGCATCGATGTCGAGGCCGGAATCGGTCTCGTCGAGGACGCACAGTTTCGGCTCGAGCAGCTTCATCTGCAGGATCTCGGCGCGCTTCTTCTCGCCGCCGGAAAAACCGACATTGAGCGGCCGCTTCAGCATCGCCATATCCATGTTGAGCGAGGCGGCCGCTTCCTTCACGCGCTTGAGGAATTCCGGGATCTTCAGCGGTTCCTCGCCGCGCGCCTTGCGCTGCTCGTTCATCGCCACTTTCAAAAATTCCATCGTCGCCACGCCCGGTATCTCCATCGGATACTGGAAGGCGAGGAAGATGCCGGCGGTTGCGCGCTCGGCCGGATCCATTTCGAGGATCGACTGGCCGTCATAGAGGATATCGCCCTCGGTGACCTCATAGTCCTCGCGGCCGGCGAGGATATAGGACAGCGTTGACTTTCCCGAGCCGTTGGGACCCATGATAGCGGCAACCTCGCCGGCCCTGACCGTCAGGTTCAGGCCGCGGATGATCTCGGTGCCGTCATCGACGATGCGGGCGTGCAGGTTTTTTATCTCAAGCATTTTTTCTTTTTCCTGAAAATTCTTATCCGGTCAGCCGACCGAGCCCTCGAGGCTGATGCCGATCAGCTTCTGCGCCTCGACCGCGAATTCCATCGGCAGCTGCTGGATGACGTCCTTGACGAAGCCGTTGACGATCAGCGCGATCGCCTCTTCTTCCGGGATGCCGCGCTGCATGACGTAGAACTTCTGGTCGTCGGAAATCTTCGAGGTGGTCGCCTCATGCTCGAACTGCGCCGTCGAATTCTTGGCTTCCATGTAGGGCACGGTGTGCGCGCCGCACTGGTCGCCGATCAGCAGTGAATCGCAGTTGGTGAAGTTGCGGGCGTTGGTCGCCTTGCGGTGGGCCGAGACCTGGCCGCGATAGGTGTTCTGCGAAAAGCCGGCGGCAATGCCCTTGGAGATGATGCGGCTGGACGTGTTCTTGCCGAGATGGATCATCTTGGTGCCGCTGTCGACCTGCTGATAGCCGTTGGAGACCGCGATCGAATAGAACTCGCCGCTGGAATCGTCGCCGCGCAGGATGCAGCTCGGATATTTCCAGGTGATGGCGGAGCCGGTCTCGACCTGCGTCCACGAAATCTTCGAGCGATGGCCGCGGCAGTCGCCGCGCTTGGTGACGAAATTGTAGATGCCGCCCTTGCCCTCGGCGTCGCCGGGATACCAGTTCTGCACCGTCGAATATTTGATCTCGGCATCGTCGAGCGCGATCAGCTCGACCACAGCGGCGTGAAGCTGGTTTTCGTCGCGCTGCGGCGCTGTGCAGCCTTCGAGATAGGAGACGTAAGCCCCCTCCTCGGCGATGATCAGCGTGCGCTCGAACTGGCCGGTGTTCTTCTCGTTCATGCGGAAATAGGTCGACAGTTCCATCGGGCAGCGCACGCCCTTGGGGACGAAGACGAAGGAGCCGTCGGTGAACACCGCCGAATTCAACGTTGCGTAGAAATTGTCGGAGGTCGGCACGACCGAGCCGAGATATTTCTTCACCAGCTCCGGATGCTCGCGGATCGCTTCCGAGATCGAGCAGAAGATGACGCCGGCCTGCGCCAGCTCCTTCTTGAAGGTGGTGACGACGGAGACCGAATCGAACACCGCGTCGACAGCGACACGGCCCGACTTGTAGACATTGTCGCTGGCTTCTTCGAGCTCCGAGGCATCGGTCTTCTGCACGCCGGCGAGGATCTCCTGTTCCCTGAGCGGAATGCCGAGCTTCTCGTAGACCTTCAGCAGTTCGGGATCGACGTCGCTGAGCGAGGTCGGTCCGGGCGTGCTCTTGGGCGCCGCGTAATAGTAGAGGTCCTGAAAATCGATCTTGGGATAGTGGACGCGCGCCCATTTCGGCTCGTCCAGCGTCAGCCAGCGGCGATAGGCTTCCAGGCGCCATTCCAGCATCCAGGACGGCTCGTCCTTCTTCGCCGAAATGAAGCGGATAATGTCTTCACTCAGGCCCTTGGGGGCCTTGTCCATCGCGATTTCGGTCTGGAATCCGTATTTATACTGGTCGACATCGATCTTTCGAACTCGATCGATCGTCTCCTGCACAGCAGGCATCAGCGTTCTCCATCCACGCCGGGGTCAAGGCCCGGCAGTTTTCAAACTATGGCACCGCAAGCGAGCACCCCTGGGCACCCGAAGTGGCGTAAGTTTCATATAGTGCGTTCATGCCGGAAATTCACCCGGCCAAATGCGAACGCACGGCTCTACCAGGCCGTAAGGCCCAAATGTCACGTTGCCGCGCTCAGGCGGCCTTTTCCCTGTTTGCCCGCCGCGCGACGATCGTCGCCAGCGCCGAACGGAACAGCTCGATGTCTTCAGCGCCGGTCGCGTGACCGATCGACACGCGCAACGCGCCAAGGCTGTCGCCATAACCCATGGCCTTCAGCACGTGACTAGGCCCGACCTTGCCCGATGAACAGGCCGATCCGGCCGACAGCGCCACACCGGCCAGGTCGAAGGCGATCTGCGCCGTCTCGGCCTTGATGCCGGCAATAGCGAAGAATGTGGTGTTGGCAAGCCTTGGCGCGCCGGTCCCGAAGAATTCGGCATCCGGAACCAGCGTTTTCACGATCGCCTCGATTTCGTCGCGACGTTGCCGCACCGCATCGATCGTTTGCAAGCCGGCAAGCGCCTCACGCGCCGCCGCGCCAAACCCGGCAATCGCCGCCAGGTTTTCGGTGCCGCCGCGATGGCCCTTTTCCTGGCCGCCGCCGCTGACCAGCGGCTTCGGCATCATCAAGTCCGACGCCGCGACAATGGCGCCGACGCCCTTGGGGCCGCCGATCTTGTGCGAGGAGAGAATCAGATAATCGGCGTAACCCGTTGACATATCGAGCGGAATGCGGCCGGCCGCCTGCACGGCATCGACCACCAGGATGCCACCCGCCGCCTTGACGATTTCAGCAATGCGGCCAACTGGCTGGATCACGCCGGTCTCGTTGTTGGCGGCGTGGATGGCTACCAGCGGCAAGCCGTCGGCCTTGTCATGCGCACCGAGCGCTGCCGCCAAGGCGTCGAACCTGACGATGCCATCGGCGTCGACGCCGATCCGCGTCAGCTGCGCGGCCGGGAAGCGCCCGCCATTCAGCAGGCAAGGATGATCGGCCTCGGACACGTAAAGCCGGCTCATGCGGATGGCGCCGCGCCCCATCTGCCAGTCCGGCGTCAGCAGCGTCGAGGCCGCTTCCGTAGCGCCGGAGGTGAACACGACATGCTCTGTTTTGGCGCTGACCAGTCGTGCCAGGTCGCGCCTAGCATCCTCGATCAGCCGCCGTGCAGCGCGGCCCTCGGCATGGACCGAGGACGGGTTGGCGGCGACGTCGAGCGCAGCGACCACGGCCGCGCGCGCCGAGGCAAGCAGCGGCGCGCTGGCGTTGTAGTCGAGATATGCGCGTGCTCCGGCCATTTCCGTCCAACTGGTCCCTTCAAAAGCCGTTTCGCGAAGATAGCGCGTTATTTCCTTGAAATTGCAAGGCAAGACGTCCTATTTACGCGGCTTGCGGCGCGGGTGGCCGAGCCACAGTTTTTGGCCGCCCAGTTTTGAACAATTCTAAACTAGCTTCTAGAAAGACGCTCGCCCTGCGTCAAGGCCAGAGGAAAAGTTGTTCCGGGCGCCGCGCAATTTATGCCAAGTGGAGTATTTCATGCCTGAGGTCATTTTCACCGGTCCGGCCGGCCGCCTGGAGGGTCGTTATCAGCCCTCGAAGGAAAAGAGCGCGCCGATTGCCATCGTCCTGCACCCGCACCCCCAGTTCGGCGGCACGATGAACAACAAGATCGTCTACGACCTCTTCTACATGTTCCAGAAGCGCAATTTCACCACGCTGCGCTTCAATTTTCGCGGTATCGGCCGCAGTCAGGGCGAATTCGACCACGGCACCGGCGAGTTGTCTGACGCCGCCGCGGCGCTCGACTGGGTGCAGTCGCTGCATCCAGATTCCAAGAGCTGCTGGGTCGCCGGCTATTCGTTCGGCTCGTGGATCGGCATGCAGCTCTTGATGCGCCGGCCCGAGATCGAAGGCTTCATCTCGATCGCGCCGCAGCCCAATACCTATGATTTCTCGTTCCTGGCGCCATGCCCGTCGTCCGGCCTGATCATCCATGGCGACGCCGACAAGGTCGCGCCGCCAAAGGACGTGCAGGGCCTGGTCGACAAACTGCACACGCAAAAGGGCATCACCATCACCCAGAAGACCTTGCCCGGCGCCAACCATTTCTTTGCCAACCATGCGGAGCTTTTGATCGAGGAATGCGCGGACTATCTCGATCGCCGGCTGGCCGGGGAGCTGTCCGACCCACGGCCGAAGCGGCTGAGATAGTCGGCGATGTACCAACCGCCTCACTTCCAGGAAACACGGCCGGACGTCCTGCACGGGCTGATCCGGGCGCATCCGCTTGGCCTGCTGGTGTCGAACGGCACCGAGGGGCCGGTCGCCAACGCAATTCCCTTTCTTCTAGACGCCGATGTGCCGCCGAACGGCAGGCTGCGCGCCCATTTGGCCAAGGCCAATCCGCAATGGCGGCTTTTGGCCGACAATCCCCTGGCGCCGGTGCTGGTCGTCTTCCAGGGCGCCGATGCCTATGTGACGCCGTCCTGGTATGAGACCAAGCGTGAAACCGGCAAGGTGGTACCGACCTGGAACTACGCCATCGTCCAGGTGCGCGGCATCGTCAAGGTGATCGAAGACCAGGATTGGTTGGCCGAGCAGATTTCCGATCTGACGATGTCGCAGGAGGGCAATCGCGCGGCGCCGTGGGCGGTGACCGATGCGCCGGCCCCCTTCATCCAGTCCCAGATCAAGGGCATTGTCGGCCTGGAGATCGCGATCACCGAAATCAGCGGCAAATGGAAAGTCAGCCAGAACCGGCCGGCCGCCGACCGCGTCGGCGTCGCCGAGGGGCTCGAGAGCGAGACCGTCAACTCGGCCGATATGATCGAACTGGTAAGGTCCTACGGCGGGCTGGACGGCAAGTAATCTCGATCGGCTTAGGCCGGTTGCGGGCTCAATCGACCTTGGTCATCGCCGCCTTGCGCTCGTTGGCGATCAGCCAGAGATTGCGGATATAGATCAACAGGCCCATGGCCTGGCCGGCGATGAACACCGGATCCTGACGCTGGATGGCGTAGATCAGCAGCAGGCCGCCGCCGAACAGCGAAAAAAACCAGAAGGCGATCGGCACGACACTGCGCTTGGCCTTTTCCGACGCCACCCACTGCACCAGAAAGCGCATGGTGAAGAAGAACTGGGCGACGAAGCCGAGCAGGACCCAGGCATCGAATTGCTTGACGAAAACATCGTGAAGCCAGGTCGCCAATTCCTGAAGCACGTTACCCATGCCTGATTTCCTCTACTTTGGGCATTCTGCGGCGCCTGCGGCGCAGCCACCAGACGCCGGCAAGATCGAGCACGCCCTGCAGGCCGCGATCGAAGATGCCGTAATTCGATTTGCCGTGGCGGCGGGAGCGGTCGACGACGTCGCAATGGACGACGCGGTAGCCCTCCTGGATGACCAGCGCCGGAACAAAGCGGTGGGTGCCGTCGAAGAACGGCAATTTCCTCAAAATATCGGTATGGATCGCCTTGAGGCCGCAGCCGGTATCCCGCGTCTCGTCATGCAAGATGGCCTTTCTCAGCCCGTTGGCGAAACGCGACGCCAGCTGCTTGATCTTGCTGTCGCGGCGCTTCAGACGCTGTCCCTGCGCAGCCCCGACGTCGGGACCAGCCTGCCGGAGCGCGTCGATCAACACTGGGATATAGCCGGGATCGTTCTGGCCGTCGCCGTCGATGGTGGCGATGATATCGCCGCGCGCTGCCCAGGCGCCCGAGCGTACCGAGAGCGACTGGCCGGCGGATTTCGCATGCCTGAGGTGGCGCAGCGGAAACGCGCGAAGCGCCGCCTGAGCGGCAAGGACCGAAGGCGTGTCGTCGGTCGAGCCATCGTCGACGACGATGACCTCGAAGTCGCGCCCAGCCATGGCAGCGCCGATCTCGTCGAGCAGAAGCGGCAGGTTCGCCGCCTCGTTCCGGCAAGGAATGACGATGGATATCTCCGGCATCTCGACTCTGTCACAGGATATGGCATTCGATCGATGCCGCGCGGTCCAGCGGATGAGGCCCGCTGGTGCGGCGCCTCATTACGCCAGCCGAAACGAGGACGCAAGCAGGCGCGCCGGAAGTGAAGGATGATCGCTTCAGGTTTGGATGGCCTCTCACGTTACCCGTTCCGGGGAGAGCCGCTTGTCTCGCGACGCGCGGCTCTCCCTTCTCCCTTGTGGGAGAAGGTGTCGCCGAAGGCGACGGATGAGGGGTGCTCCAGCTTGGCACCAACCGCGCTCTGTCCAGCACCCCTCAACCGTCTTGGCGCTGCGCGCCAGTCCACCTTCTCCCACAGGGGAGAAGGGAAGAGGGCGCGCTAAAACCGGATTCCACTTTTGCTGATCGCGCTTGAGTGCTAAACGCCCGCCTTCATGCATAGCCGAGCCACGTTCGGCCGGAAGCCTTTCAGGAAAGAAAAATGTCCGCCTTCAAATCCGATTTCCTGCGCACGATGAGCGAGCGCGGTTTCATCCACCAGACCTCGGACGATGCCGCCCTCGACCAGCTTTTCGCCACGGAAACGGTGAGCGCCTATATCGGCTTCGACGCGACCGCCAGGAGCCTGCATGCCGGGTCGCTGATCCAGATCATGATGCTTTACTGGTTGCAGCAGACCGGCCACCGGCCGATCGCGCTGATGGGCGGCGGCACCTCGATGATCGGCGATCCGTCGTTCAAGGACGAGGCGCGCAAGCTTTTGACGCCGCAGGACATCGAGAACAATCTGGCCGGCATCCGCCGCAACTTCATTCCCTACCTCAAATTCGGCAGCGGCCCCAACGACGCCGTCATGATCAACAATGCCGACTGGCTGATGGATATCAACTACGTCAATTTCCTGCGCGATGTCGGCAGGCATTTTTCGGTCAACCGCATGCTGGCCTTCGATTCGGTCAAGCTCCGGCTGGACCGCGAGCAGTCGCTGTCGTTCCTCGAATTCAACTACATGATCTTGCAGGCCTACGACTTCGTGGAGCTCTACAAGCGCCTCGGCTGCCGGCTGCAGATGGGCGGCTCCGACCAGTGGGGCAACATCGTCAACGGCATCGATCTCGGCCACCGCATGGAAGGCGCGCAGCTTTATGCGCTGACGACGCCGCTGCTCACCACTTCGTCCGGCGCCAAGATGGGCAAGTCGGCCTCGGGCGCGGTCTGGCTCGATGCGGAGATGTTGAGCCCGTACGAGTTCTGGCAATATTGGCGCAATACCGAGGATGCCGATGTCGGCCGTTTCCTGAAGCTCTACACGACCTTGCCGCTCGCCGAGGTCGCGCGCCTCGAACGGCTCGGCGGCTCGGAGATCAACGAGGCCAAGAAGATCCTCGCCACCGAAATCACCGCCATGCTGCATGGCCGCGAGGCGGCGGAGGAGGCCAGCGAAACGGCGCGCAAGACATTTGAGGAAGGCGCGCTCGCCGAAACACTGCCGACCGTCGAGGTGGGCAGGGCCGAGCTCGAAGCCGGCGTCGGAATATTGTCGCTGTTCGTCACCGCCGGGCTGGCTGGGTCAAACGGCGAGGCGCGGCGGCATATCCAGGGCGGCGCCGTGCGCCTCAACGACCAGCTCGTTGCCGACGATCGCAGGATGGTGACGCTGCAGGATATGGGCCTGGAAAATGTCGCAAAGCTGTCGCTCGGCAAGAAGAAGCACGTTCTGGTGCGGCCGGTTTGACGCGCAACCGTTGGTGCCGGC
>NZ_JAMYSW010000018.1:0-94832 GCF_040322135.1 Mesorhizobium sp. M0189 | reverse complement strand
GACTATTGCTCGACCGGAAGCGGCTCGTGCTGCGGCTCAGCGTGGTGGAACACCTGTCCAAGATCGCGCGCGTCGAACGTTTGGCCGCAGACTGGGCAGTAGATAAAGTGCTTCGATTCGTCCTCTACCGGCCCGTCATGCGGCCTGCCCTTATAGCCTGTGGCGATGTTGTCGGTTCTAATCCGGGGCATCGACAAGTGCCTTTGGTCGTTTTGGCGGCCGTCGGTGTCCTCGTCGATGCGCGTGACCTCGCCTTTCAGGTCAATTTGCTGGCCTCGGTTCACCTTGGTGTGGTCGATGATGGAATGTGGGAACTCGTAACCTGGGATAGAGACGCTTACGCGGTCCTCTGTTATCCGCCTTCGAACCGTGGCAGTAATCGCCACTTGGTCAC
Organism: Mesorhizobium sp. M0189; assembly: GCF_040322135.1. NCBI lineage: Bacteria > Pseudomonadati > Pseudomonadota > Alphaproteobacteria > Hyphomicrobiales > Phyllobacteriaceae > Mesorhizobium > Mesorhizobium sp. M0189. The sequence goes on along the minus strand of NZ_JAMYSW010000018.1, from coordinate 94,438 downwards.
CAATGCCTATTCCCCGAGCCATGCCATGGATTCTGGTGCGGGCAGTGTCTTCTTCAAGAGGCTTCTAATATACGCCAGCCATCCTAAGGCTGAAGCAATGTCGGATTGGATGTGTCGCAGCGAGAGACCAGCGTTTGCGTCGACGATGATGCTGGAAGGCCTATCTTCCAAGGGAAGGTGAAGTCCGATCCGGGAGCACTGACCGAGTTGCTCCGCAAACGGGCACCTCACGCCGAGCGCATCCGATTCGAGACGGGCCATGTCCAGCTGGCTCTGGCATGAGCTCAAGCGGGTCGGATTGCCGGTCGTCTGCATTGATGCTCGGCATGCGAAGGCGGCACTTTCAGTTCGAATGAACAAAAGTGATGAGAACGATGCCCGCGGCCTGGCCGAGCTGGTTCACGTCGGTTGGTATCGGGAAGTGAAGGTCAAAAGCGCGGAGAGTCAGGCCACCAGATCCATGCTCGTCGCACGGTCAAGACTTGTTGAGATCCGGCGCGATCTCGAAAACCAGACACGGTCCATGCTGAAGGAATACGGGCTGCAGTTCAGTCGATCGATTGGGTCACAGTTCCGGCGAAAGGTTTGGGAGCTGGTTGCTGACGGGCATCCGCTTCGGTCGTTGGTTCAGGCCCTTCTATCTGTCCACGAGCAGGTCTGCTGTGAACAGGAGAAGCTCGATCGGCAAGTCCGGCATCTCGCTCGTGAAGACGACGGCGAAACGGATATCAATGGCCGCGTCTCACGCTGGGGCGATCGACTGTTGCGAACCTATCTCTACGAAGCAGCCAGTGTCCTCCTGCACCGGACGAAGAAATGGTCCACGCTGAAAGCCTGGGGGATGCGTCTGTCGAGGCGGATCGGCTTGAAGAAGGCAAAGGTGGCGGTCGCACGGAAGATCGCGGTTCTGCTTCATTGCATTTGGGTCGACGGCACCAGCTTCGAGTGGGGCAGCGAAAAGATGGCGTAACAGATCCGCACTCGATCCCAATCGCGGGCCCTTTGCGGAACTCGTGATGTCCCCCGCCGGGACGGTGGTTGCGGCGACCTCGGTCAAACGGCTGACAGCAGTTCATCTGCATCTCGTTGGAAACGTTGAGGCGCCCGACCCGAACATCATCATGAGGCACTCGACCTCGGAAAGGACCATGACCCCGGCGATGGCAGTGCGAGATCCGGATTGACAACCACCCGCAATTAAAGGGCCGTTTGACAGGCGGAGCTCGCCGAATGGCCACAACAGCTAAGATTGACGCGTTTGGCGGCTCGCGTGCAATCGTAAGCACTGTTCACGTTGCAGATGTGGCCGGCAGTTTATTTGCTCTTTTGCGCTTCCGCTGCGAGCAAGGCTTGTCCCGCCAGTTCCGCGTGCAGCGTGCGCGCCATATCGAGGTGCTCGAGCACCTTTGGTAGGTTGTCTGAGGCGAAGTGCTGGAGCTCTGGATCTTCGCCGGAGCCAATCTCCCAAGCCAGAAGCTGCGCTGTTTTCTGGTGGTCGAGGATCTGCGCCGCCAGATAAGCAAGATCGAACGCGACGCCGTCCTGCTTTTCGAGATCAGCGCGGATTTTCTTATGATCAGGGTCGAGCTCTTCGGGAAGCGGAATCTCGCTCTTGTCCGCGACGGATTTCAGCTGTTTATTTGCCTCGTCGTGATCTTCGACCATTCGATTTGCAAATGCGCTCACCCCATCATGGCTTGTCTTTTCGGCCGCGAGCCGACCCAGTTCCACCTCGGCCCTGCCGCCAGCCGTGACCAGCTGGGCGAAAAGCCGATCCTGATAATTCGTCTGGTTCGGCGCTGGAACTCCGGGCTTCTCCATCCTCGTGTCGGGAGCAAGGCCGGCCGGATTGCCGATCTGCGCCATCGCACAACAAGGCGACAGCCCCACGGCGAAGGTGATTGCGGCAGCACGCATGAGTGTCCTCCATTCCGCGCCGAAGGCGGGCCCCCGGCAGCGGCTCTTTCGCTCGTTCAGAGAGTGAGCAGGTAAGCCACGAGTGAATCCTTTTCCGGCTGGTCAAGCTTCGTTCCGAGCACCAAGTTGAAGAACTCAACGGTATCGCCAAGCGTCATTAGGCGGCCGTCATGCAGATAGGGCGGAGAATCCTTGATCCCGCGCAGTGTGAAGGTCTTTATCGGCCCATCCGGTATGGCGACCTGGTCGTTGAAGGTCTCGCCGATCTTGTAGAACCGCTCGAGCTTCAGGTCGTGCATGTTGTTGTCCATGAATGACAACCCTGGAACATGACACTCGGCGCAGCGGCCCTTGCCCATGAACACCTGCTCGCCCTTGAGCTCCTGCGCACTTGCGGTGGCCGGGTCAAGCCGCCCGAACGGGTCGAGCTTCGGCGCCGGCGGAAAATCGATGATATTCTGCATCTGCGCCATCATCGCCACCTGGTTCGTGCGGTCGGGCAGATTCACCCCTTTGCGGGTGGCGCTCACGTGATCGCCGTTGAAGTAGGCGGTGCGCTGCTCGAATTCCGTGAAGTCCTCGACTGAGCGCAGCGAGCGCTTGGAGCCATGAATCTGCTGATTGAACAGGCCGCGTAGGCTGGTTGTGTCGAGCCGAAAGCGCTCGGCTTGTGGCCGGACGTCCGGCGTCAGGTGAAAGGCTGCGTTGGTATGGAAATTCGCATGGCAGTCGAGGCATGCCACACCCATGCTTTGCATCGCGACCTTTCTGTCCTCGGTCTGATTGAATTCCTCCTGCGGGAAGGGCGTCAGCAGCAGACGCAGTCCTTCCATTTGTACGGGTGTGATGATGCCGTTCATATATTCGTAGAAGTTGCGGATCGTCAGCAGATCACCGCGCGACACATCCCCCAGTTCGGGATGCGTGGTGAGGAATATCGGAGGTGGAAATTCCGGCGTAAGATAGTCGGGCAGGTCGAAATCGACGTCGAAGCGCCGCAGATCGCGCCCTTCATCGGCGCCGATCTCTCTGATCTGGTTTTCCGGAAAGACCTGGCCTCCGGTCGCCTGCTTGACGTGCGGCAGCGGCAGGAAGCCGTTCGGCAACAAACCACGGTCGCGGATTTCTTGGGGAGTCTTGGCGGCCAGGCTGTCCCAGGTCTCGCCTGCCGGGAGTTTGACCCTGACGCCCTCCTGCACCACTTTCCGGCCGCCCGACATCATGACGCCCCGCATCGGCCGGTCCGCCAGGTTGTAACGGCTTTCGAGCAACTTGCGCTGCCGCTCGATCACGGCGGGTTTTTGCGCTTCGTCATTCTCCTTCACCGCAGAAAAGGGCAGGCTTGGCAATGGACGATAGGTCAGATCTGGCGGCAGAGGATCGGAAGCAGCGGTAAGCGTGACCGCGGCGGCGCCAAGCAGCGCCGGCAAGCCAAGGTTGAAGACACGTGACATATCCCCTCCCAAGATTATGAAAGTCTCAATACGAACAGACCGCCCCAACTCCCACGTGCGATGTTTGTTCCCGTGACTCCAACCAAACCGGACCGCGTCGTTGATGAGCTCGGGCGAGCCGCCGTGATACTAAAGACGACTGGAATTGCAGAGCGGTAATCCTCCTTGACCAAGGCCAACGCAACGGCTGGTTCGTGTCGAGCTTCATCACGACGTTTGCAGTCATTTCTGGGATATTGGCCGCGGCGATCCGACCGTCGAAATACGCCTGCTGTTCACTCGCCAATTTGGTGCATGTTTCTTGGTTATGATGGCAGTCGGCGCCGTCATGTTCAGCACAACGCAGATCATGCCACAGCTGCAACAAACGGCATTGGCCTACACAGGGGACGCTGTCGGGCCTCTCGATAATGCCGGGCGGCATCGCCATGCTGCGGGTATGTGGGTGGCTACGTTCGCCCTATGGCATATGACGTCGCTCACCCCGACGCCAGCTACTACTTTTTGCCTTTCGGGCGCGTCTTCCTGATGATCGGACTGCGTTCCTGATCATCCCTATTTCGACCGCGGCTTACGTCGGTCTCCCTGCGCAAAGACCAATCAGGCGTCAGCGCTGATCAACGTCGCCCGCAACATCGGCGGCTCGCGCCTCGATTTCGCTGGTGGCGGCGGAGGAACTCGGTATCCCCTATGAGCAGGTCAAGGCGGTGGTCGCCGATACCTCCAGCCTCGGCTACAACGATATGACGGACGGCAGCCGCGGCGCCTTCTCATCTTCGATGGCGGCGATCTCCGCCGCCCGCAGCGCCATCAAGATCCTGCGGGACCGCGCCACGCAGACGTGGGACATCCCGGTCGACGACCTGGCCTGGGAAAAGGGCCACGCGATCGCCAGGGGCGCGACGCACGGCAACCTTTCGCCGCTGTCGCTGGAGGACGCCGCGTCGGGGAGACCGGCGGACCGATCGCCGGCCACAGTGAGCTCGTCGCCCACGGCGCCGGCGTCTCCTTCGCCACCCATATCTGCCATATCGAGGTGGATTCCGAGACCGGCTCGTGGCCTGCGGCTCGGTCGTCCTCGTCATGTTGTCGGTCTATGCCTAACCCGGCCCTGTAGTCCTCGATCACGCCGTGGACCGTCGCCGGATCGTGGATCGAGGCGAGAAATCAGCGTAAGCCTCCGCGCCCATCTCCGCGGGATCACCGCCGTATCATGCGTCTGGATTGGCAAGGATAGCCTGCTCCGGCTTTTCAGGCTGAGCGAAGAAGAACCAATGCCACCAAGCCGATGCGAACCGAGCGTCACATCGCGCCAGCGCATGCCGATCGGAATGGCTTGCCGGCTGACGGATGCCGGATGATCCATTGCTGTCCGAAATGCGGTGTACGCCCCACGGTCCTGACCCGCAAGTCCGAAGCGATCGAAGCCCAGATAGTACATAAGGGCTAAGCAATCGCGGGCATTGGACCTTTTAGACGAGCCCGAATGGTCAGGCATGTCAAAGGGCTTGGCCGAAACCGCGAAGATCAGGCAAATTACGGTGTATTCCTCAGCCAAAATCGGCGCCACGCGATGCCAAGTGGCATGGGTGCGAGGATGACCGTGCAGCATCAGAAGCGGTGGGCCCCTTCCACCAACCCGCACTCTGAGCGTCGCTTCCGGAAGTTTGATCTGCTCCAGCGAGAAACCTTCAAACATGCAACTCCCTCCATTCGCAACATTTGCCAAACGTGTAAACGGAGAGGCAGTTCAATGTCGGCTTCCGCGGGATGTGAACTTGCCACGTATTTCCGAGAAGAGGTCGTGAGCCGAATGGCGGCTTTAACTGGTCCCGCGGCAATAACCGGACGGACAGCAAACGGGCCCCCTGCCGCAGGCAAGATCGGTGAAGACGAAGCGTCCCGGCCCCTCGGCCATCGGACCCCATGCAGCAGGCCATAGGGCCTCGCGATGGGCCATATAATTGGCTTCGATGACTTTCTGGTTTGCCGCCAGCCCGTTGGCGAACAACTCCTGATTGGATGCCATTTGCCGCCCGGCCTTGGAACTTGACGTTCTCCCGCGCAGTCCCATCCAATTGCCGCCCGGGTAGGTAACGCGGATACTTCGCCAGGTCCCGAAATCACATGCGCGCAGCCGCCGTCTTTGTCTGATCTTTGGACTTAAACATATCAGTAGAAAATAACCGTAACCATCTTTCATCTTGCCGCGTATGGTCCGATCATCTGCCGGTGCAAGTTTGAGGACATGCAATGAAGAAGGCCGCTGCTCTCCTGGTACTTTCCCTCGTTACCATGCTGCCCGCAATGGCAGCCGCGCAGTCCTACGTGCCGGAGCTTGGGCCGTCGCCGCCGCAGGATGCTATGCAGCTGTATCCCGGCGGTGTCGAGAAGGCTGTGGCCGCCCTGTCGGACATCGTCAAGAAAGTCAAGGAAGCATCCGACGTTCCCGGCTTCGCCGTGGCGGTGGTGCAGGGCGGCAAAATGATCTTTGACGAAGGCTATGGCCTTCGCGACAACCGGGACGACACTTCTAGGGTCAGCAGCACTACCATTTTCCAGGTCGCCTCGGTGTCGAAATCGATCTCGGCCACGGTGGCCGCCATCGCCATGACGAAGGACCACAGCTTCGACTGGGATACCGCGGTCGGCAAGGTCTGGGACGGCTTCCGCCTCAATCTCGACTATGTCTCGGGCAACGCCACCATCGGCGATTTCTTCGCCCATCGCTCGGGCCTGCCAATGGCGGCGGGCGATGAGCTCGAGGATCTCGGCTTCCAGCGCAAGCAGATCGTCGGCGGCCTGTGGATGGTGCCGCTCGATCCCTTCCGCATCTCCTATCACTACGCCAATTTCGGCACGACGATCGGCGCCGAGGCAGTGGCCCACGCCGAGAAACAGCCTTGGGAGCCGCTGGCCAAGAGCCTGTTGTTCGATCCGCTCGGTATGCGCTCGAGCAGCTATCGGCACGAGGACTTCATGGCCGCCGGCAAGAACCGCGCCCTGCTGCATGCGCGCGTGGCGGAGAATGTGTTCGAGCCGCTCTATGACCGCGATCCCGACCAGCAGGCGCCGGCGGGCGGCGTCTCCTCCAGCGTCCAGGATCTTGCCAAGTGGATGATCCTGCTGCTTGGCGACGGCACCTATAACGGCCAGCCCATGATCGACCCGAAGATCCTGCAGCCCGCCATCACACCGCAGAGCGTGGCCTACCGCGGCGAGACGCCCGATACGCGGGCCAGCTCCTATGGCTATGGCTTCAATGTGGGGGTGAACGCCAATGGGCGCACCACCATGGGCCATTCCGGCGGCTTCCTGCTCGGCGCCGGCACCACCTTCCAGATCTTGCCCTCGGCCGACGTCGGCATCGTCGTGCTCACCAACGGCTCCCCCGTCGGCGCCGCCGAGGCGGTCGCCGCCAGCTTCATGGACATCGTGCAATATGGCCAGATCACCCGCGACTGGTATCCCTACATGAAGCCGCGGTTCATGGGCTACTACAAGCCGGTGGGCGACCTCGCCGGCAAGGTCAAGCCGACGAACCCCGCCAAGGCGCGCAGTCCATCCTTCTACGAGGGCCAATATACGAGCAACTATTTCGACACCGCCACCGTGCGGGCCGATGGCGACAAGCTGATGCTCGAACTCGGCCCCAAGCCCATGCAGTTCACGCTCGAGCACTGGGACGGCGACACCTACGCCCTCACGCCCCGCGGAGAGAACGCGCCGACCGGCTCGCTGTCATCGGTGAAGTTCGTCGGTTCCCCCGGCGGCATTCGCGCGCGGGTGATGACGGTGGACTATCTGAATGAGAACGAGTTGGGGCATTTTCAGAGGTAGGGGGTGAAGGCGTCGGGTGCTTCATACACCCCATGCCGTCGGTCGACCTCACGCTTCAAAGCCTCGTGGGCGCTCGCCAGACAGAGCCGCAGTGTCTTAAAAAGCGCCTCGTCTCGTTGGGATCAAAACCACCCTGGGTGGTGGCCACCGACCGGCGGTGGCCCTGACCTTGGCCATCAGCCGGTCTCCGCCATGAGCTTTGTTCTGCGCTACATGCGGCGTCACCCTCATCGAGCGCAGCTCATTGACGAAGTCTTCCGCGTCGTAGGCCTTGTCGGCGCCGAGCGTGATCGCCTGTGGCCGCTCCGCTCGAGGTTCGATCATGTGCAGTGCGGCCACCCGCTCAGCATGTCCGTCGGCCAGTGTCAGGCAGGCGTCGACCAGCAGGCCGTGGCGGTTCTCCATCAAGCCATGTCCCATGAAGCACAGCTTGGCCTCCTTGCCTTTGCCCTTGCGATAGAGCCGGGCATCCGGATCGGTGGTCGAGGCATGTGTGTCGTTCGAGCGCTTGTGGCCATGGAAGTCCGCTTCCGCGTTTCGCCCGCCCCCTTCAGCCGGCGGCTCGCCCGAGCCGTCCTTCGGCTTGACGCTCTTCATCGACGCCCAGGCCTCGATCAGCGTCCCGTCGACCGAGAAGTGATCCGTTGACAGAAGCCTCTTGACCTTGGGCTGCGTCAGCACCGCGCTCAGGAACTTTGCGGCGATGTCGCCCTCCAGCAGCCGGTCGCGGTTCTTGGAGAACACCGAATGGTCCCAGGCCGCGTCATCGACGCCGATGCCGACGAACCAGCGGAACAGAAGGTCGTATTCCAGCCGTTCCATCAAAAGCCGCTCCGAGCGGATTGAGTAGAACGCCTGTAGCAGCATCGCTCGCAGCAGCTTTTCCGGCGGGATCGAAGGCCGCCCCATCGGCGAATACAGCGCCGCCAAGCCCCGCTCCAACGCCGCCAGCGCCTCGTTCACAATCGCCCGAATGCGCCGCAACGGATGATCGCGCCGCACCCGAGCCTCGAGATCAACATAACTGAACAGTTCGCCAGACCGTTCGTCTCCACCGCGCATGCCTCGTTCTCCGAATCTCTCCGGAGACACTGAATCACGCTCACGTCCTCGCTGCGAGCCACTTTTTCAACAGCCTGCTAGGGATGACAGCAGATATCGTCGCAGCCTATGTCCAGAGCAACGCAACGCCCGTGGCGGATCTGCCGAATTTGATCGCCAGTGTTAATTCTGCGTTGTCTGGCCTGGATGAGCCGGTCGCTGCACCATCGCCAATACTTACGCCCGCGGCAAATCCTAAGAAGTCGATCTTTCCCGAATACATTATAAGCCTTGAGAACGGGCGCAAGTTCAAGTCGATGAAGCGCCACCTGGGCTTGCTTGGCATGACACCTGATGAGTACAGAGCCAAGTGGGGTTTGGCGCGGGACTATCCTATGGTAGCGCCAAGCTATGCGGCTCAGCGGTCTGCGCTGGCCAAAGCTGCCGGTCTCGGCCGCAGGGCGGTTGCCAAAACGCCGCCAAAGAAAGCACCAGCAAAGCGCAAGGCCAAAGCCTGACAGTGCACGAATTCGGGCCATGCCATCAGGTCTAGATGGTCCAGGTGGCGTGGCTGGGAATGAGCTGCCTGGCTTCGCAGTTCAGTAAGCGCCGCTCACGCCACAACACAAGCTTCAGCACTGCTTGCGTCTTCACGTCCTCGTATCCTGGCGGGGGCAGGAGAGGTCGATCAATGTGCGATCGACAAGTCGAGCTGATACATCGTCGCCCTCGACAGATAATCAAATCATGTCGATAAAATCGCACTACATCCATACATCAAGCTCTGCTCGATGCCACAAAGCAACAAAGCCGCTGAATCCAGCAGCGCTCCGTGCTTCAAGGGCATGGCCATACGGGTGCTGGGTAAGCCTAAATTTCTTCCCCGAGCAATATCCTGGCCTCCTTGGCAGCAGCGATGAACGCCTGGCGTGCTATCCTTGGTGGTTTTTCTCCACGGATTACGGCAAGGCATGCTTCGATTGCGGCGCGCCGCGACTTGCCCTCCGGCCTCGGCCAATCCTTCAGCAGAACTTCGGCCGCGTCGGATACCGACGCAACAACTCTGTCGCGATCGATCCGGCCGGGTTGAATGATGACGGGCTTTCTGAAACGTTTCGTACGCACGACAGCCTCCAAGAACAAGATATGTTAGCTTCTGCTGATCCTTTGCGCCACATCAAACGTCCGCAAGTAACAGAAGGCATCCGCTTAGCCCAGAAGCTGCCGCCGCGATGGACGCTGGCCAGTGCTTCAGCACGTCGGGCCGGCCCCGAGTTTCGAAGAGCGCATCGCCAAGAGCGGCGTTACCCAATAAATGATTCACAAAATACCCAGTGAAGGGCAGTGAAGGGGAGTTCTCCGAACGCCGCGAAATGGAATCTCGGGGCTGAATTTACTCCATATCCGGCACGTCACCGCAGGTGAATAGCACGGTCGGCGGGCCATAGTCGCCAATAGCCGGGTCGGCGTCGCGGCTCCATGCGATTACGCCAACGTGCTTCCCTGCGAGCGCCTGACCGGTGCGGATTGCGCGTTCCTCGCTTTGCTGATCGGCGGGACCAAAGGCGGGAAACAGTTCGCCGTCCTCGCCACGATCGAACGCCACTACGACGATTAGCTTGGGCTTCTTTTGACCGGGCAGAATATGATCAGACATGGCAGGAACCTGTCACATGACCGAGGATTGAGTCGTGTTCGAGACTCGGGAGGTGCGCATGCAAGACCAGTTTTGAGGAGCCCGTGCAGGTCGCGGAACACTATCTACACTTGGAGCGGGTTGCCCAAGCCGCCGATATCCTCTGAACAGATGGCCGACGGCGACCAGCATCAGGTCCAGATGCAAACGTGGCGCAGCAACCGCCCAGGATTCAGACAACAGGACGTTCGTTTAGAAAACAAAACATCCGATTTGATATCCGACGATTTGATGTGCTATGAGTCCACAGCAGAAGGAACTTGCGCATGGCACGCTCGACCGCTCAAAGCGCTTTGCGCTATCCACTCACCATTATGCTCGGCACCGAAGCAAGCGTAAGATTGCTCCGGGAATTGTCGCGCCACGGCGGCTTGCTTTCTTCTCCATTGCTTGCGACTCGTAGCGGGCTTGCAAGGGCAAGCGTGTGGTCTGCTCTCGCAACCTTGGAAGGGATTGGCATCGTATCTTCGGAGGGAACGGGCAGGGCTCGTCTTTACCGGTTGAATGATCGCCATCCGCTGGCGACATCACTGGAAGCTCTCTTCGAGCAGGAGGCGCTTCGGTATTCCAATATTCGCGCCGTAATCACTGAGGCGGTCTCCGCAGTTCGGCCGAAAGTACTCGCGGCCTGGATTTACGGCAGCGTAGCGAGGGGCGAGGACCGTCCAGACAGCGATCTCGACATCGCAGTGGTTACGCCATCCGAAAAGCTAGATAGCGCGCTCCAAGAAATCCGTGAGGCACTGGTGACCCAAGGTCAAAAGCTTGGCTTCAATCCCTCGGTCGTGGGACTCACTCCGGAGGATGTGGCAAGGCTGTCGAGCACGCGAGACCCGTGGTGGGGCGGGGTCGAAGCCAATGCCCTGCTCGTCTTGGGTTCACGCCCGGACGAACTCGCAACAAAAACTCGCCGGCAGGCGTTGGCATGACCAGAAGAGGTGCGACGAAAGCAGTCGAGACAGGCTTTGGCGAGGGGCGATTGCGCATCGCCCGCTCATATTTGAAGGCTGCCCGTTTAGAGGTGGCAATGTCCGGAACGGGTGACATCGGAAATCCGGCTATGTCGCAGATCGTGAATGCGGCAATAGCATACGCCGATGCGCTCACTGCCCGATTTGCAGGAAAGATCAACCGCGCGGATCATGCGGCCGTGGTGAAAACCATGCGACGCGCTTGGAAATCGCCTTCCTGCAGCGCAGGCCAGCAGGTTGCGGAGCATCCTCGATGAGAAGGACGAAACTCAATACGGAATCAGGGCAAAATCATTACCCGAAGCGGAGAGCTTGCTCGACAAGTTGGAAAAGTTCGCGGAGTGGGCGGAAAAAGAACTGGAAGTCTGATCAGCAATGGAGGCGGCATGTCGCTTACGGCGACCTGAATGTTACTTCAGCAGTTTGATCAGCACTGTGAAAGCCGCGTCGATGTCAGCGCGAACCGCGGCGCGGACCGCTTCCGCGTTACGGTCTCGCAGCGCTGCAAACATGTGCTGATGGTGCTGGTTGGCGGTCGAATAGTTTCCGGAATCGTGCAGCATGTTGAAATAGGGACTGATCTGCAGCCACAGGTTCTCGATGATGTTGAGCATGTTTTCCGAGCCCGCGGCTCGATAGATGGAGAAATGAAAGGCGTAGTTAGCCCTGAGGTAGGATCCGGAGTGGAACAGCGGGTTTTGACGAAGGTTTGGGCACCAGCAAAAAACGTAGGTGAAGCATGGCTGCTCATCAGGAAAGCAAGGACCGCACTGAGCGTACGGCACGGGACGCAAAAACGGCCAGACTACGGGAACAGCGGCTGAAGACTGGGACTGCTATGCAAGAGCGGAATGATGAGGGCGCAAAACGACCGTCAACACAGCGACGCCGCAATCGGTGACGCCTATCTTGTTGGCAGTTAGGGCCTCGTTAGCTTCCGGGCCTGCTCCGGGGACAAGGCCGAATGGGTCAAGCCCGACCTTGTCGGTCGGGTGAAATTTTGCCGCTCAATTTCCTCGATGAGACCTGACTGCCTTCAGCAGTTCCCGCTCGTCAGTGTAAGCATTTCGAAAAGTCGCCACTACCGTTTCCGCCAGGATTTTGCCCTGTTGGCTTAAAGGGTCGAGGTCTTCGTCTGCGCAAATCTGATCGAAAACGCGCTGGCAAATAGCCAAATCATGAGGACTAAGGCAGGTGCGATTGGTACGCTGGCGCTGCGGCATGTGCGAACCCTCAGGCCCGCTGCCCGTGCAGAGCAGCGGGCCTTTACAGCCAGACTGGAGAACGGAGGAGAGTTCTCGCGCAAAAAACGTTTGATGTAGAGTGCTTGTTCCCGGCTAACGAAGTTGGTAATTTTCGTACAGTGCGCCACCTGGGGCCGATTGCCTTTCCGCAAGCAGTTAGCCGTTCAACTGTTTCAATGATAGCCCTGGCAAGCGCCTCACCCTCATGCATGGGCTCTTGGCCATAAGAGCAGGAAGACAGCCTCCTCGATCGGCAGCACGCCGGCCGGGCAGGTCTCCTCGATGCCACGCGCACCAGAGCAAGGGCGGCCAGGCCTTGCGGACTTGTCTTCGGCATCGATGGTTTGATCTGCGTTCGCTAATCCGCCTCATCTCTGAGCGACATCTTTTTGCGGCGGACAGGCGTCCAGTCGATGATCGTATCAGCATCGACGGTGATTAGCCCGCCAGCTTTCACGGTCACCTTTCGATTTTCCTCGTCGACCCGCGTGACCTCGCCAGTGAGCTGGAGCTCGTCACCTGGTTTGGACTTTTTAGGAGCAGGGATCGAATGCGGAAAACCATAGGAGGGGATGCTGACGCTAGCTCTTCCGTCGTCCAGGAGCTTCAGCACCGTCACGGTGATCGCCACCTCATCGCCGATATTGATGTCCGCAATTTCCCAAGCCATGCCCCTGATTCTGGAGCGGCTTTGACGGTAGTCAAGGGATTGCTAATATGCGGAAGATGCCAACACCGCCAGCGTGCACCTTGTTTCGGAACTGAGTCGAACCAGCGATTTTGATTCAAATCGTAGTGTCTGGAGTGCGGGCGCATGCTTCCGTCACAACGCATTTCGGGTAGGCTTGCAACCAAGGTCGCTTCTGGCGTGAACCGCCGTGCGGCAGTTGAACTGTTCGAGTTGAAAACGGCCGGAGCCCGATTGCTCAGCCGATCAGCAACACGGTTGTCGCGCAGGATCACCGAAGCAGAGAAACGCTGGCCCTCTGTCTTTGCTTTGCGGAGAGCCTGCTTCGCGACGCACAAACTTTTCTGATGCAGTGCGGTTTTGGCCTTCGCACCTGCACAGAACTATGCAAAACCGTCACCGCTGGAACTTGACCCAAGGGAATGTGCCGATGAGTGTGGCGGTCGAAACAAAGGCGCTGACGCCGCCGGACATTGCGGCCCGAAAGCACAAGATGCCGATTGTCTGCTTAACAGCGTATACAACGCCGGTTGCGCGCCTCGCCGATAGGCATTGCGACGTGGTCCTGGTCGGCGACAGCGTCGGCATGGTGCTTCATGGCCTGACGTCAACCCTCGGAGTTACGCTGGAGATGATGATCATGCACGGCAAGGCCGTGCGCCGCGGTCTTGAACGGGCGCTGATGGTCGTCGACATGCCGTTCGGCTCCTATGAGGAGGGCTGCGAACAGGCCTTTCGCAACGCCGCCCGGCTGATGGCGGAGACCGGATGCGCCGCGGTCAAGCTGGAGGGCGGCGAGAGCATGGCTGACACGATCCGCTTTCTCATTGCCCGCGGCATCCCCGTCATGAGCCATGTCGGGCTGACACCGCAAGCGATCAATGTGCTTGGCGGCTACAAGGTCCAGGGCAGGGGCCGAGACGGCGACAGGATTTTGCGGGACGCTGTTGCTGTTGCCGAATCCGGCTCATTCTCCGTTGTGCTGGAAAAGGTGGCCGAGCCGCTCGCACGAAGAATAACCGAGGAGGTTACGATTCCAACCATCGGGATCGGCGCCTCCGCCGCCTGCGACGGCCAGGTTCTGGTCGTCGACGATATTCTGGGCATGTTCACCGGTTTTCGTCCGAAATTCGTCAAGCGCTATGCCGAACTGGGCTCAGAGGCCGAAGCGGCCATTGCGGCTTATGCGGCTGATGTGCGGGGAGGGCGCTTTCCGGCGGCCGAACATCTCTCCGCCGACGCGCCGCAGGCCGGAGAATCCGCGTGAGCGTGCCGATCGTCCGCACCATTGCCGGGCTTCGTACCGTTGTGGCGGGATGGCGCCGTTCTGGTGCCAACATCGCCGTGGTGCCTACGATGGGGGCCTTGCATGAAGGGCATTTGAGTCTCGTGCGTTCTGCGCTTCAAAAGGCCGATCGCGTGATCGTGACGCTGTTCGTCAATCCCAAGCAGTTCAACAGTGCGGCGGATCTTGCCGCCTATCCCCGCACGGAAGACGAAGACGCTGCAAAGCTCACGCGGCTGGGCGCCCACCTGCTTTATGTTCCGGATGCGACTGAGATGTATCCTGACGGCTTCGCCACGACCGTGTCCGTGTCGGGCGTCAGTGAAAGCCTTTGCGGTGCGTTCCGGCCCGGCCATTTCGATGGGGTGGCGACCGTCGTTGCAAAACTCTTCCTGCAGACCGGCGCTGATTTCGCCTTTTTCGGAGAGAAGGACTTCCAGCAGCTTCAACTTATCAGGCGCATGGTCCGGGACCTGGATATTCCGATCACCGTCGTCCCCTGTCCGACAGTCCGGGAAGCCGATGGTCTCGCTTTGTCATCGCGCAATGTCCGGCTCTCGCCGGCAGAGCGCGCCGTCGCCCCAAGGCTAGCATCGGTCCTACTCAATACGGCGGCGGGGCTCTCGAACGGCTCTCCCGTCCTGCCAACGCTTGCCGAAGCGCGCGCAGCGATCCTGTCCGCGGGCTATCGCGAGGTCGAGTACCTGGAACTCCGTGGCGAGGCAGATCTGCAACCGATAGCAAGCCTGGATCGGCCGGCACGCCTGTTTGCAGCGGCCTGGCTCGGCGAAACGCGGCTCATTGATAACGTCAGAACACTGCCGTCTCCCGTTCTTGTTGACAAGCCGCTCGGGCATGCCTTCACCCGTGCCGACGGTCACACCGCAACGCCAGCATTCAAGGATGAGCTTGTAGGCTCTGGCAAGCGCTACCCCTGACCAACTCGGCCCTGTGAGCGCTGGATCGTCCCCTCTGGATGAATCACCGCAGCAAGGCGCCGGAAATGCCCGCTGATGCTCGGCGGTTCGGTTCGTGGTGAGCATCACCGTCCTGCCATGTCGGGCTTGGCGACCTGCGACTATTTCAGCAGTTTGATCAGGACAGTGAAAGCCGCGTCGATGTCAGCGCGAACCGCAGCCCGGACCGCCTCCGCGTTGCGGTTTCGCAGCGCTGCAAACATCTCCTGATGGTGCTGGTTGGCGGTCGAATAGTTTCCGGAATCGTGCAGCATGTTGAAATAGGGGCTGATCTGCAGCCACAGGTTCTCGATGATGCTGAGCATGTTTTCCGAGCCCGCGGCCCGGTAGATGGAAAAGTGAAAGGCGTAATTGGCCCTGAGATAGGATTTGACGTCGCCAGCGGCATTGGCCTGCTCGAGTGCCTCCAGATGCTGGCCCAGCAGCATCACGCCGTGATCGTCAATGCGTTCTGCGGCCCATGCGGCGGCGATCGCCTCGATTTCGAACCTGACGTTCCTGAGATCGATAAGCCGCGCACGACTTAATGCCGGGATACCGATCGAACGGCCCGAAACCACCATCAAGGCGTTGGCCGCGCTCAGACGCCTCAGAGCCTCGCGAACCGGCATCGGGCTGACGCCGAAAGCGTCTGCGAGGCTCTGCACCGTCACCATTTCACCTGGAACGATGCTGCCGTCGAGGATCAACTCGGTAACGTGCCGGTAAACCCTGTCCTGCAGGGTTTCCCTGGACAGCGGCGTGATCTCGACGCCCGGCTTCCTGAATGCCGCCCCAGCCATTTCTGTCAACCTTCCCCCATTCGGGCGACGCTCTTGTCATACCCGGCGCCTGTGTCCGGAATGCAAGGTTCGGATTGCCGCGTCAAGCGCCCGCGTTTCCGACTTTTCCCTCTTAGCCATTTCATCATTGATCTTTGATCAAATCATGATACGGTCAGCCGCATCGAATGACAAGGAGTACGTTTCGTACCCTTGGGAGGCATTCGGTCGTCTGAACTGGGAGGAGTTTCGAATGGGTATCGGATCGAAAGCCCGGCGGCTTGCGCTGCTTGCCGGCATGGCTGTTTGCGTTTGTGGTACGTCCGCCGCCGAAGCGGCCGGAAAGCACAAGATATTTCTCAGCATGAGCTTCATCGGCAATGATTGGCAGGCCGAGGCCGCCAACATGCTCAAGGCGATGGCGTCGCACAAGAGCATGGCCGACAAGGTCGACCTCCAGGTTCAGGTGGCGGGGCCGAACGCACAGCGCCAGATCCAGCAGATCAACGCGATGGTGCAGGCAGGCGCCGAAGCCATCGTGATTTTCCCGATCTCGCCGACAGCGCTCAACCAGGTGGTGAAGAACGCCTGCGACAAGGGGGTAAAGGTGTTTGCCTATGATGCCGAGATCACCGAGCCCTGCGCCTACAACGTCCATATCGACCAGGAAGAGGCTGGCCGGGTGACGGCGGAGTGGCTGGTCAAGAAACTTAATGGCAAGGGCAACATCATCGCGGTGACCGGCGTTCCCGGCACGTCGGTCGATGATCTGCGCACCAAGGCCGCGAAGGAGGTGTTTGCCAAGCATCCCGACATCAAGATCGTCGGCGAAGCTGTCGGCATGTGGAGCCAGGCGGTGGCCCGTACCGAACTGTCCAAGATATTGGCGACGCGCAGCTGGGATGACATAAATGGGCTGTGGATGCAGGTAGGCTGCTTCACTGCCAATTCCATGCAGCTCGAGGCCGGCAAGAAGGTCAGCGAACTCCTGCCTTGCGCCGGCGAGGGCTCCAATGGCGGGCGCATCCAGATGCTGCCGGAGGGCACGGAGGTCGAGGGCGCAACCTCTCCCTATGCGCCGCTCGGCGCGCCGCGCATTTCCTACGCCTCGCCGCCTTATTCCGGGGCGCTCGCTCTCAAGCTTGCCGTCGAGGCGCTTGAAGGCAAGCACGTTGCCAAGAAGACGATCCTGCCGCTGCCGGTCGTCACCAACGAGACGATAAAGCTTTGCGACGAGGGCACCTGGGCGGAGATGAAGGCTGGTTGCAATGCGTTCAAACCGTCGCTGGTCTCGAACCCAGGCTGGTTCGCCTCGATCTTCTCCGATCAGACACCTGAGATCGGTCTCGCGGCCGCCCTTGTAGGCCAGCCCGAGGAGTAGGCCTTCCGAAGTGGGGCGTGGGGTGCTTTCGAGGCGCTCCACGCAGCTTTCATGCGGGCTGGGACTGAGATCATGATGTCAGCGCATTCGACAGCTGTCGGCATAGAGGGCGTCCGCAAGGCGTTTGGCGCAACAGTTGCCCTCGATGGCGTTTCCTTCGAGATCGCTTCCGGCAGCGTGCATGCCCTGCTTGGCGAGAACGGTGCGGGCAAGTCGACCCTCGTCAAGCTGCTGTCGGGGCTGGTACGGCCCGACGAAGGGCAAATCACCGTTCTTGGCGAACCCGCACCCCTCGGTTCGCCGCGCGCCGCACACGCCAAGGGCGTGCAGACGGCCTTCCAGGAAATGACGCTGGTACGCGATCTCAGCGTTCTCGACAATATGTTGCTGCCTTACGCGCCCGCCGGCCCGATCGGCCTGATCAGGCGCTCGGCGGCACGCAAGGCAGTCCGCAAGCACATTTCCGATCTGGGGTTTTCGGTCGATCTCGATGCCGAGGTGGCGACGCTCGATCTCGCCATCCGCCAGAAGATCGAAATCGCGCGCGCGCTCTATCGCAAGCCGCGCATCCTTCTGCTCGACGAGCCGACTTCGACACTGTCAGGTGGCGATGTCGAGTGGCTGGGCGCCATCATCGCGCAATTGAAAGCGGCCGGTACCACGGTCGTGTTCATCACCCATCGCATGCGCGAGGTGCGGGCTTTCTGCGACACGCTGACCATTCTCAGGAACGGCCACCACATCGTGACCGCGCCGGTTGCCGATGTTTCGGATGGTGAGGTGATCGAAAAGATCATCGGCCGCAGCATCGCCCAGACCTTCCCGCCGAAACCTCAAAGTGAGGCCGCCTTCGGTCCGCCGGTGCTCGGTGTGCGCGATCTCAAGACGGGGAGGAAGCTCGACGGCGTCGATTTCGACCTGCGCAAGGGCGAGATTCTCGGCATTGCCGGGCTTCAGGGCATGGGGCAGCTCGACTTGTTCCTCGCCTGCTTCGGCATGGCCGAGATCGAGCGCGGCCATGTCCTGGTCGACGGCCGCAAGGTCTGGCTCGGCTCGCCCTCCGATGCGCTCAAGCCCAACATGGCGATCGGGCTGGTGCCGGAGGACCGCAAGACCGAAGGCCTGTTCCTGAAGCTCTCGGGCCGGCAGAATGCATCGCTGCCTGTGGTCGAACGCTTTACCCGATTTGGCCTGATCAGAAACGACGAGGAGGCAAAGGCCGTGCAGTCCGCCTTCTCAACCGTGGAGGTCGACCGCAGTGCATTATGGACGAGGGCAGGGGCGTTCTCTGGCGGCAACCAGCAGAAGATAGCCATTGCCAAATGGCTGGTCGCCGAAAGCCGGATCCTGCTGCTTTTCGATCCGACCCGCGGCATCGACGTCGGCACCAAGCACGAGCTCTATGTGATGATGCGCGACTATGTGGCGGCCGGCGGCTCGATCCTTCTGCATTCAACCGAAATTCCCGAGCTGGTCCATCAATGCGACCGGGTGCTCGTCCTCTACGACGGTCACCTGGTGGCGGAGCTTGCCGGCAACGACATCACGGAAGGCGCGATCATGCGGCCGGCGCTTGGCCATGGCGAGTTGGTCCGGGAGGCGGCGGAATGAGCGTGACGAGTTCGCCCGCGGCACCGGCCGCAACAGTGTCGCGGCTCCTCGCGCGGCATCGCGGCGCGATCATCGCGGCGATCGTCTTTGCCGTGCTCCTGCTAATCGTTGATCTGGTAAGTGCCGGGCGGCTCACTTATTTCGATATTTCGTTCCTGTCGAGCGGCGGCGCCACCTCGGCACTGGCGGCGATCGGCCAGACCCTGGTCATCCTGTCCGGCGGTTTCGACCTGTCCGCGGGCGCGGTGATCTCGCTGGTCAATGTCGTTCTGGCAAAAGGCATGGATCCGATGGCAACCGGCACGAGTGTCGCGCTGTGGACCTTGGCCGGAATTGGTGTCGGCATGCTGGTCGGCGCCTTCAACGGCTTCTTCATCGCCGTCCTGCGCATGCAGCCAATCGTCGTCACACTGTCGACCATGTTCATCCTGCAGGGGGTAACGCTGCTGGTCATGGACAAGCCGGGCGGTTTCGTCTCGCCCGATCTTGGCGCCTTCTATCTCGGTGATGCCATTGCCGGCTGGATACCGATGCCGCTGGTGGTCATCGGCGTCGTCCTGCTCGGCTGGTTCTGGCTCAAAGGAACACGCTTCGGGACGGCGCTTTATGCGGTCGGCAGCGACCCGGATGCCGCCGCCGCGGTCGGTGTGCGCGTCGTTCTCGTACGCTTCCTGGTCTATGTCATTGCCGGCGGCTGCTATGGGCTTGCCGGCGTTTTCATCAGCGCCCAGACCGGCAGCGGCGATCCGCTGGTCGGCAACCCGTTGTTGCTGTCGATGTTCGCGGCAGTCGTCGTCGGCGGCACAAGGCTGGGCGGCGGTCAAGGCGGGCCAGTCGGCACCGTCTTCGGCGCCTACATCCTGATGATGGTCGTCAACATCCTGCTCGTGCTCAACGTCTCGGCCTATTATTCGACGATCGCCGAGGGCATGATCCTGATCCTTGCCGTGCTTGCCGGCTCGCTGTCGCATGGCTCCGTGCTTGCCCGCCAACTGCGTGCGCTACGGGCTCGGCTGGCCGCGTGGCGCGCCGGAATGCTGCCCTCGCAGATCGATCGCACCGACCGGCGGCTGAGAATCAAGCGGGGCAGCGCTGGCGACCAGCAGGCGCCGCAGCCGGCCTTCCATGTCCGTAACGCCGAGACGCTGCGCTATGCGCTGCCGGCCTATGTCTGCCTGGCCGTCGTCGTGATCGTCACCCAGATCTGGCTTGGACGCGCCATCGTCAACGTCACCTACTGGAACTCGCTGTTCGTGCTGTCGAGCTTCCTTGCCATCCTGGCGCTTGGGCAGGGCAGCGTAATCCTCACCGGTGGGCTCGACCTGTCGCTGCCGTGGACGATCGGCCTCTCGGGCATCCTGCTTGCTGGCATGGTCAACGGATCGGATGCTGCACTTGCCTATGCGCTGCCGGCGGTGCTGCTCATCGCTTGCCTGATCGGTCTCGCCAACGGCATCGGCATCGTCTTCCTCGGCATTTCGCCAATTGTAATGACGCTGGCCACCAACGGCATTCTGCAAGGTTTCGCTTTGCTCTACTCGCAAGGCACGCCGGCCGGCTTCTCCTCGCCGATGCTGCGCTGGTTCATGACCGGCAAAATATTCGCCATCACGCCGGTGGTGCTGTTCATGATCGCCTTCGTCGTATTTGCCGTACTGCTGCTCGGCCGCACCGCTTTCGGCCGCCGCGTCTATGGCATCGGCAACAGCCTGCGCGCAGCCCAGCTCTCCGGCATCGCGGTCGGTCGCACGCTCATCCTCGTCTATGTGCTGTCGGCGGTCTGCGCGGCGATCGTCGGCATCATGCTGACCGGCTTTTCCGGCCAGGCCAGCCTCGGCATGGGCGACGATTATCTACTGCCCTCCATCGCCGTCGTCGTGGTCGGCGGTGCGCTGATTACCGGCGGGCGTGGCCACTATCTCGGCATGCTGGGTGGGGTGCTGCTCCTGACCGCGTTGCAGATGCTGCTCGCCGGCACGACGCTGCCTTATGCGACGCGGGCGATTCTGTTTGGGCTGGTGGTGCTCGGTGCCGTCATGGCGCTGCGCGAAAGGCGGATTCAGTGAAAGGGATGGAACAATGAGCTCAAGCTCACCGGCATCGGCGGACGAATTCCTGACCGGGCTCAAAGGCCAGCGCGTGCTGGTCACGGCGGGCGCTGGCGGCATTGGCTTTGCCATTGCAGAGACGCTATCGCGGCTCGGCGCACGCGTCGCGATCTGCGATATTTCCAACGAGGCGCTGGCCGCTGCTCCAGAGAGGATTAAGCTCGCCGCCGCAGTCAAGGCCGACGTTTCACGCGACGATGATGTCGACCGGCTGTTCGAGACTGTCAAGGAGAAGCTCGGCGGGCTCGACGCCCTGATCAACAATGCCGGCATTGCCGGGCCGACCGGCGGCGTCGACGAGATCGATCCGGCAGACTGGCGGCGTTGCATAGATATCTGCCTGACCGGCCAGTTCCTGTGCGCGCGGCGTGCCGTGCCGCTGATCAAGGCGGCGGGCGGCGGCTCGATCGTCTCAATGTCTTCGGCCGCCGGCCGCCATGGCTACGCATTCCGCACCCCCTATTCGGCTGCCAAGTTCGGCGTTGTCGGCCTGACCCAGAGCCTCGCCAAGGAACTCGGACCGCATGGGATCAGGGTCAATGCCATCTTGCCCGGTCTCATCGAAGGGCCGCGCATCGACAAGGTCATTGCCGACCGGGCAAAGCAGCTCGGCGTGTCAAACGAGGAGATGACACAACGCTATCTGCAGAACATCTCGCTGCGCCGCATGACCAGCCCATACGATGTCGCGGCAATGGTGGCCTTCCTGCTTTCCGATGCGGGCGTCAACATTTCCGGCCAGTCGCTTGGCGTCGACGGCAATGTCGAGACACTGTGAGGGGAGGCGATCATGGCGAAGGTAGCAATTGTCGGAAGCGGCTTCATCGGGCGAGCGTGGGCGATCAGCTTCGCTCGTGCGGGCCATGATGTGCGCATGTGGGACCAGGCGGCGGCCGCGACCAGCGGCGCGCGCGACTATATCGCCGGCGTGCTCGGCGACCTCGCCGCCAACGATTTGCTGCGGGGACAAGCGGTGGATGCCGTGCTTGGCCGCATCACCATTGTGGCGGAGCTTGGAGAAGCCTTGGCCGATGCCGTCCACGTCCAGGAGAACACACCGGAAAACCTGGAGGTGAAGCGTGACGTATTCTCTCGGATCGACGCCCTTGCCGGTCCGCAGGCGGTGATCGCCAGTTCCACCTCGGCGCTGTTGCCGTCGAAATTCACCGATCATCTGCAGGCGCGGCATCGCTGCCTC
Source organism: Mesorhizobium sp. M0189 (assembly GCF_040322135.1). Lineage (NCBI taxonomy): Bacteria > Pseudomonadati > Pseudomonadota > Alphaproteobacteria > Hyphomicrobiales > Phyllobacteriaceae > Mesorhizobium > Mesorhizobium sp. M0189. Next base: position 72,266 of record NZ_JAMYSW010000018.1, on the reverse strand, counting down.
GTCGTACATCCAATCAATCCGCCCTATCTCATCCCGGCAGCGGAAGTCGTGCCGGCGCCATGGACCTCCGCCGAAACGGTGGAAAGGACCCGCGCCTTTCTTGTCGAAGCGGGCCACGCGCCGCTGGTGATGAAGCGCGAACTCGACGGCTTCATCATGAATCGCTTGCAGGGCGCGCTGTTGGAGGAGGCGTTCCGGCTCGTCGCCGACGGCTACGCCAGTGTCGAGGACGTCGACACGGGCCTGCGCGAGGGGCTGGCGCTGCGCTGGTCGTTCATGGGTCCCTTCGAAACGATCGACCTCAACGCGCCTGGTGGTGTGCGCGACTATGTAGAGCGCTACCAGACGATCTATTCCAACATCTTCCCGCAGATGCTGCGTCGGGTCGACTGGGCCGGCGAGGTCATGGAGACGATCGAGGCCCAGCGCCGCACGCGCCTGCCGCGGGAAGAACTCGGCGAACGGCAGGTCTGGCGCGACCGTCGGCTGATGGCGCTGGCGGCGCACAAGAAAAAATCGGATCAGGAGTTTGGACGATGATGGAAACAAGCCGCAAGCCCGGCGCCCCGCAGGCCAAGGGCAAGGTCATCATCACCTGTGCGGTGACGGGGGCAATCCATACGCCGACCATGTCGCCTTATCTGCCGATCACGCCAGACCAGATCGCCTCGGAGGCGATTGCGGCGGCCGAGGCTGGTGCGGCAATCCTGCATCTGCATGCCCGCGACCCTGAGACCGGCAAGCCCGACCAGACGCCGGAGGCGTTCGCGCGTTTCCTGCCGCGCGTCAAGCAAGGCACCAATGCCGCCATCAACATCACCACCGGCGGCAGTCCTTACATGAAGGTGGAGGAGCGTGTGCGGCCCGCCGCCCAGTTCAAGCCGGAAGTCGCCTCGCTCAACATGGGGTCGATCAATTTCGGGCTCTATCACCTCGTAGACAAATACGAAACGTTCAAGTTCGACTGGGAAAGGCCGCACCTGGAAGCGACGCGTGACCTGGTCTTCCGCAACTCGTTCAAGGACATCGAGTACATACTGGAGACCTGTTACGACAACGGCACGCGCTTCGAGTTCGAGTGCTACGACATTGCCCATCTCTATAACCTCTCGCATTTCGCCGATCGCGGGCTGGTGAAACCGCCGTTCTTCGTACAGTCCGTGTTCGGCCTGCTCGGCGGCATCGGTACGCACCCGGAAGACGTCGCCCATATGAAGCGCACCGCCGATCGCCTGTTCGGCGATCAATACCGCTGGTCGGTGCTGGGTGCCGGCGCCAGCCAGCTGCGCATTGCCGCGCAATCGGCAGCGCTTGGCGGCAATATTCGCGTTGGGCTCGAAGACAGTCTGTGGGCCGGCAAGGGCAAGCTTGCCAAATCGAACGCCGAGCAGGTGGTGCTTGCCCGTAAGATTATCGAAGGCCTCGGCATGGAAGTGGCGACGCCCGACGAGGCTCGCGAAATCCTGTCATTGAAGGGCGGCGACCAGGTCGCGTTCTGACCGGTTTCTGCAAGGTTCGAACAGAGGAGGACGGCATGAAGATCGAGGTCGTGGTGGACGTGAAAACCACGCTGGGCGAGGGACCGCTGTGGGACGTTGAACAGGAGCGCCTCTACTGGATCGACAGTTTCGATGGGCGCGTGTTTCGGGCGACCGCCGACGGCCGCGAGATCCGTTGCTGGGACGTGCCGATGAAGATCGGCTCGATGGCGTTGCGCAAGGACGGCGGTGGCGCGGTGGTGTCGCTGCAGCGCGGCTTCCATCTGCTTGATTTCGCCACCGGCGAGGTGACGCCGATCCACGATCCGGAGCCGGACCGGCCGATGAACCGGCTCAATGACGGCAAGGTCGATCGGCGCGGCCGCTTCTTCGCGGGCTCAATGGACACGATGGAAGAGGGACCCTCCGGAGGGCTCTACCGGCTCGATCCCGATTTCTCCGTGACCAGGATTGATTCCGGCATCATCTGCTCGAACGGCCCGTGCTGGAGTCCAGACGACCGCACCTTCTATTTCGCCGACACCTGGACCGGCGAGATCTGGGCCTACGACTATGATATCGAAACCGGTGCCGCCACCAACCGGCGCACTTTCACCCGCGTCGATACCAGCCGGGGAGGGGCGGCCGACGGCTCAACTGTCGATTCGGAAGGATTCCTCTGGAACGCGCTGGTCTATGACGGCAGGCTGGTGCGTTACGCGCCCGACGGCAGCGTTGATCGCATCATCGACATGCCCGTCAAGAAGATCACCAGCGTCATGTTCGGCGGGCCGAAGCTCGATACCCTGTACGTCACGTCGATGGCCAAGCCGCCGCTGCCGCGCTTTCCGGGCGACGGAGTTTTACGCGGCAGCCTTTTTGCCATCACCGGCCTCGGAGTAACGGGAGTTCCGGAGCCGAGATTTGCTGCGTGAAGCTCGGCATCGTGCCGTCGCTTAGTCGCTGTCCTCCTCCGGGGCAGCCTTCCGCAAGATCTGGCGGGACGGTCAGCGATCGATCAGGCGCTCTCGCGCCTCATCAAAGAGGTAGGTTGCGGCGTCTCGCCCGCGGACTTTACGATTTCCCGAAACTGCATCCAAAACTTGGGCGCTTTCCCCGTCGCCCGATGATGTTGCCCAGGTCTGGCCAGGGAGACGGGCTCTCATGTGCAGGTCGCCGGGACGCATGCGGCCAATGCGCTTGGTCTGACCAGCCAAGTTCCCGCCCGAATCTCATATCTCACGGACGGTTCATCCCGTCGCGTGGTGCTCGGAAGGCGTGTTATCGACCTGCGCCATGCGTCGCCCAAACACCTGATAGCACCGGGGAGTGGTGCGGGAACAGTCGTTCAGGCGTTGCGGCATCTCGAGCCATCACGGGCCGCCGATGTCGTTCAGATCGCGTCGCGCCAACTGTCCCTGAGTGACAAAAAAGAGACTCGTCTCGACCGCCATACAGGCGCCGGCCTGGATGCGTCCGATACCATGCGCCATGGGCGACTCACCATCGGATGCGGCTCACCATAGCTTCGCGCGCCAAGCAGCGTCGATTAGCCATGTGGTGCGCGTGCTAACTCATCCTCGGCAGCTGAAAGAACGCGTTCGGGGTCCGAGGCGAGCACATCTTGCGGACGTTTGCCGCCAAGGAAGCTATTGATCGATGCAAACCAATAGGCGAGCCCCCAGGCATCCTTTTTCCCGCGAAACACACTCAGAACCTTAGCGAGCGGTTTAGCGGGCCGATATCCAGCTGCAATATCCAGAGCGTAGCCGGGAAAATAGTCTACGCCCCGATGCCGAACTGCGAAGATGCGGCCTTGTTTTTTCCACTTGTTTGGCTGCGCACGTGGGTTGCTCGTGCTGAACCCTGCCATTGTCGCGACTTGAGGAGCGGTCAGCCAATCGCCGCTTTCCAATACTTCTCTTCTCGCCTCGGCCGCCATCCGCGCTTCTATGAGCATGTGTTGCGGAGGCGGCACGTCAGGGACCAGGGCGTCGATTATCGTGCTTATGGCTTCGCGCTGGCGACTCATCAGGATCGTACGCACCAGAGGCGCAATGCTGACGAGCGTGTCCGCGAGGCCGCGCACAGCAGGTTCACTCCCATGCTCGACCGTTACTGCTATGACCAGCTCGGCAGTTAGGCGATCAAGTCGGTCACCAACCTCCTTCGGCTTTCCGGTGAGGACGCCAAATCCCGACAGTTCAATAGTCTCATGGGTAAGTGCCATGATCTCCCGCTCCTGGGGCGATGAGCATGGTTACATATGTAGCACAACAACCGGTATCACAGGTGCAGCTAAGCTGTGGCATTTGGCGTCCAAGTTCGCTGATGGCTTGGTAGCTTTCAGGGCGCGTTCCGACGACAGCCGGGCGTAAGCCGGCAGTGCCGCCGACGCTATCCCTTGATCGCCGAGCCGACGATCGAATCCACGAAGAAGCGCTGCAGGAAAACGAACAGCACCAGTGGCGGCAGCACGGCAAGAGTGGCGCCCGCCATGACCAGTCCGGTGTTGAGCGCACCTCTGTTGTAGCTGAGCAGGCGGCTGAGGCTAATGACGATCGGATAATCTTCCGCATTGCCCTGCAGCACGGTAAGCGGCCACAGATAGCTGTTCCAATGATAGACGAAGGCAAACAGCGCCAATGCCGCGGTCGCGGGCGCCACGCTCGGCGCGACGATCTTGAACAGGATCACAAGTTCCGACGCCCCATCCATCCGTGCCGCGTCGATCAAATCGTCCGGCACGCCGGCGATGAACTGGCGCATCAGGAAGATGCCGAAGGCATTGGCGAGGTTGGGCACGATGATGCCGGCAAGGCTGGCATTCAGGCCGATCGATCCGACGAGACGGTACAGCGGGACCAAAGTCACGATCGGCGGCAGGAACATTGTGGCGATCAGCACCGAAAACAGCAGTGAGCGGCCGGGAAAGTGATGCTTGGCGAAGGCGTAGCCAGCCATCATGCTGGTGACCAGAATGCCGGTGGTGGTGATCGTGGCGATCACGAGCGAATTCCACATCGAGCGGCCGACATTGATGACGCCGGACACTTTCTCATACGCTTCGAGGCTTGGCGTGCGCGGTATCCACACCGGCGGCACCTGCATGGTTTCGGCCGGCGTCTTCAGGCTGGAGAGCACCATCCACAACAGCGGAAAGGCGGAGGCCACGGCAACCAGCAGCATCAGCGTGGCGACCAGTGCTCTGCGGCCCGCCAGGCGTTTGCGCGCCAACCGGCTCGATGCTGATCGGCCCGGCGCGCTCATTCGTCATCCTTCCGGTTGGCAAATGCAAACAGCGCGCACACAACGACGATCAGCGCCAACATCAGCATCACTGCCATGGCCGAGCCCAATCCGCCTTGCGCGCGCTCGATGCCGACACGGCGGATGTGATAGGTCAGCACATTGGTCGAGCCGACCGGCCCGCCTTGGGTGATCAGCGCCACCGGCTCGAACACCTGCACGGCGTTTATGATGGCGATGACGGCGCTGAACAGAAGCGTGCGCCGCAGCAGCGGCAACGTGATAAAGCGGAACTGTTCGCGTCGGGTGGCGCCGTCCAGAGTCGCCGCCTCGTAAAGACTGCCCGGGATCTGGGTCAGCCCGGCAACGGCCAGCACGGTAAAATAGCCGGTCTGCTGCCAGACATTGAGGACGACGATCGAGATCAACGCCGATCTTGGCGAGGACAGCCAGGGTTGCGGGCCGATGCCGGCGAGGCCGAGCATCTGGTTGAGCGGCCCTTCGCTCGGCGAATAAAGCTTCGACCAGACCAGCGTCACGGCGATCATCGGCACCATGTAGGTGGAAAACAACACGGTCCGCAGCGCCGTGCCGCCTGCGACATCGCGCTGGTAGACCATCAAACCGAACGCGACCGAAAGGGGCAGGATGAGCATCACCGACAATGCCGTGTAGATCGCGGTGTTGAGCAGTGCTCGCTTGAAATCCCGCCCGACCGAGGTCGGTCCGAATATTTCGCGAAAATTGTCGAAGCCGATGAAGCTCGCATTGGAAAAAGGCGTCTGCGTCGACCAGTCCTGGAATGACAGCCAGATGGTGAGCAGCATCGGCAGCAGGATGAAAACACCGATCAATGTCACGGCAGGCGCCAGCATGATGCCCGCCGAGGCACGATAGTTCTTGATCATCGCTCTGCTTCCAAAGCGCCGGGCTCTCGAAACAGCGCCTTCGCTATTTGGCGGCACGCTCCAGGATCGAGACGGCATCGGCCTGCGCGTTCGCCTGCGCATCCTTGGCCGAGAGCTGACCATACTGCAACGCCTCGAGCGTCTGCTGCAGCGATTCGCTGAACTCCTGGCCGCCCGGCACGACAGGGAAGGGCTTGGCGTCGGCAAGGACGCTAACATAGCCGGACAGGAACTCGGAGCCGAGCTTGTCCTTATGGGCTTCGATGTCGGAGGTCCGCGTCGGCAGGATGCCCATCGACATCAGAATATCCGACATTGCCGAGGCGCCGTTCTCGCCGGACTTCGGACTGTTCAGCCACGCCAGGAAATCCCATGCCGCTTTCTGCTCGGCTTCACCGGCATTGGCGTTGACGACGGTCATCCACGAATAGGAGATCGAGTGCGGCTTGTCGCCGTTCGGACCCACCGGGATGGGTGCGGTGGCGATATTGGAGAACTTGTCGCCCATGCCGCTCTTCAATGCGCTTTCCCACCAGTTGGCCATGATGATCATGCCGGTCTTGCCGGAAACGAAACTGTCTAGGAAGGGGCCGGTAGTGTTGGCGTCGGCCGTGGCCATCGCCGGATCGCTGGCACCGGACTTGATCAGGTCCTCGTAGAGCTGGAAAGTCTCGCCGGCTTGAGGACTGTCGAGCACCGGTTTGCCGTCCTTGACCAGCTCGCCGCCATTGGAGGCCAGCAGCGAGGCGAAGGGATGGACGACGCCCGCCGCCCAGGAATTGATCATGCCGAAACCTTGCTGGCCGGCATCTTTCCTGGTCAGCTTCTGGGCCGCATCCTTCAATTCGGACCAGGTTTTCGGCGCGGCCGTAATGCCTGCCTGCTTGAACAGCTCCTTGTTGTAGTTCAGTGCATAGACGTCGATCTCGTTTGGAATGCCGTAGAGCGTGCCACCAACAGAGGCCGCACTGACGACACCGGCCGGCCACGCGCTCTTGACCTCGCCGGCAACCGCATCGGGGGCCGGCGCGACCAGCTTGTCTCGCGCCAGTTCGGGCAGCCACAAATCATAGATGCCGCCGATCGTCGGCCCGTCCGAGCTGCCGCCCTGGGAACGCAGTGTCGTCAGGAGATCGCCGAAGGGGACGGCGCGCACGGTGACGGTCACATCCGGATTGCTCTTGGCGTAGTCCTTGGCCGCGGCGTCCAGCAAAGCGACCGTTTCGGGCGACCAGTGGGTCAGATAGGAGATGTTGACCGATTGGGTCCAACCAATGGTGGGCGAGGCCAACAACCCTGCAGCCAGCGCCAGTTTCGAAATCCAAGCCAAAGACATCCGACCCTCCGCATAGCCACACAGCGACGTCCATGACGTTATGACAAGTTGAAGCAACGATGCAAGCGCTATCTTCGTGGAGAGCTCCTGCCGGTGTTGCGGCGTTTTCTTACTGCGGTCAACCAAGCATGCAAGATTATATCGTGAAAACAAGAAATTATCTGATACAGTTCGAGATGATTCTCCGCTGCCGGCCATGCCCGAACATACCGCAAGGCACTTGCGGTCCAAGTCATGTCGTTATAATGACATGAGAAAAGCTATGACTGCCTTGCGGCTTTTGAACCGCCGTGGGGATGACAATATCGACAAGAATGGGAGACTGAGCATGCTTTCAATTCATCGACGCGCCGCACTCCGCCTGATCGGCGGGTTTGCCGCAGTCTGCACCGGGGTCCTCACCGCACTGCCGGCCAAGGCCGACGACACCGTGACCCTGTGGAGCTGGCGCACCGAGGACGAGGCTGCGATGCGCCGCATCTTCGACGCCTTCGAGGCCAAGACTCCCGGCATTAAGGTCAACATCCAGTTCACCCCCGACGCCGACTACCAGAACCGGCTGAGCACGGCGCTGCGTGGCGGCCGCGGGCCTGATATCGCTCAGCTCAAGGCTTACGGCGAACTGCAACCGTTCATCGAGGGTGGGTATCTCGACGCGCTCGACGACAGCGTGCCGGAGCTGAAGAACATGCCCGATAGCGCGCTGGGCGGCGCTCGTGGCCGTGCCGACGGCAAGACCTATGGCGTGCCCTATTCGGTGCCGATGATGGGCGTCTTCTACAATCAAGACATCTTCGCCGCCCAGGGCATCGACATTCCCAAGACCTACAAAGATTTCGTCGCCGCCTGCGAGAAGCTGAAAGCGGCGGGGATAACGCCAATAGCCGCCGGCGGTGCCAACGGCTCCGCCTGGGCGCTGGAGATCGGCGTCGGTGTTGTCGGCCCGACCATCTATGGCCCGGGCTTCTACGACGAAATGATGAGCGGCAAGGCGACCTTCGAGGATCCGCGCTACGTGGCTGCCCTGAAACGCTATGCCGACTTGAAACCGTATTTCTCCGACGGCTTTGCCGGGGTCGATTACACCACCTCGACACAGCAATTCATCGGCGGCAAGGCGGCCATGTTCTTCGGCGGCTCGTTCGAGAACGGCAGCTTCAAGGCGCAGAACCCGAAGCTGAAATTCTCGATCTTCCCGTTCCCCGCCGACGATCCTGCCACCAAGCTCTACACCTCGGCCTTTTCAGACGGCTCCTATGGTCTGGTCTCTGAAAGCACCAACAAGGAGGCAGCGATCAAGGTGCTCAACTTCATGGCTTCGGCCGAGTTCGCGCAGCTCTTCGCCGACGAGTTGGGCTGGCCGCCGGCCCGTACCGACGTCACCGTGAAGGACCCGGTACTCGCCACGATGATGGAGATGTCGAAGAATTCCACACCCTATCTGACGCTTGTCGGCTTCCGCTGGCAGACGCCTACGGCCTCCTCGATCCTGCAGTCCGAGATCATCGACATGGTCGAAGGCAACATCACGCCGCAGAAGCTGGCGGCGGACATGCAGGCCGCCGTCAGCAGCTGGTTCAAGCCGAAGCAGTAGGCCGTCACACCCTGCGCGAAACAGCACATGATCGCCCGTCGCCGCAAAAGCAGCCTTCAGCGCACCCAGCAGCGCATGGCCGTGCTGTTCATCGTGCCGGCACTGGCCGTTTATGCGCTGTTTGTCCTTTATCCGCTGCTGATGTCGCTGTGGGGCAGCTTCTTCGTCTGGAGGGGCCTGCGCATGCTGGAGTTCGCCGGCCTGTCGAATTTTACCCGCCTGTTCGTTTTCCCGAGCGGTGGGCGGCTCTACGGAGCGCTCTGGCACAACGTCGCCTGGTTCTTCGGCATCATGCTGTTCCAGAACGGCCTTGGTCTGCTGTTGGCCTGGCTGCTGTTCCTGCGCGCCAAAGGGGCGGCCTTCTTCCAGTCGGTCTTCTTCTTCCCGGCAGTGCTGAGCCCGGTCATCGTCGGCGCCCTGTGGCGGCTGCTGCTGGCGCCCGGCGGCACCATCGAATGGATGCTCAACGGCCTTGGCCTGCATCAAGGCAGCCTGACGGTTCTCGGCAACAGCCACACGGCACTCGTGATGCTGATCGCCGTTGACGCCTGGAACTGGATGGGCCTGCCGGTGCTGATCTACACCGCCGGCCTCAGGCAGATTTCGTCCCAGATATTCGAGGCTGCCAGGCTGGATGGCGCCGGCAGCGGCCGCATGCTGGTCTCGGTTGCCCTGCCTTTGCTGATGCCGGCCGTCGGCACGTTGACGACGCTGTCGTTCATCAACACCTTCAACCAGTTCGACATCGTCTATGTCATGCAAGGCGTGCAGGGCAATCCGAGCTATTCCACAGACACGCTGGTGACCTATTTCTACCGGCTCGCTTTCGGCGCCGAAGGCGCGGTCGGTATCACCGATATAGGCCTGGCGCTTGCGCTGGGAACGCTGCTGTTTCTCATCCTCAGCATCGGCACGCTTGTGATGCTGCGCTTCTTCGACCGCCGCACGGTGCAACTGTGAATATGCTCGCCATCCCTCGACAGCTTGCTCGGCTGCCCGGCTGGACGGCGCTGGTCCTGTGGACCGCAGCGGTGCTGCTGCCGCTCTATATTCTCGTCGTCTCCTGTTTCAAGACCACGGCGGAGATCTACGACAACAGGCTCGGCCTGCCGCAAAGCTTTGCCTTCGACAATTTCGTTGCGGCCTGGACGCGCGCCGATCTCGGCCAGAATTTCATCAACAGCCTGATCGTCACCGGCGGTGCGGTGATCCTGACGATTATCGTGTCGGCAATGGCCGCCTATCCGCTGAGCCGCTATCGGCTGGGCTGGAACGGTATCATGCTGGGCCTGTTCCTGTCCGGCATCATGCTGCCGATCCGGCTTGCCTCGGTGGAGCTGTTCACGCTGATGCGCAACCTTGGCCTGCTCGATTCGCTGATCGGCCTGATCCTCGTCTATTCAGCCATCCGCATTCCCTTCGCCGTCTTCATCTTCGCAAATTTCATGAGGGTACTGCCGTCCGAGCTCGACGAGGCTGCGCGCATGGATGGGGCCGGCGAGGCGCGCATTCTGTTCCAGATCGTGCTGCCAATGGTGAAGCCAGCTATATCGATCGTTGCCATCTTCACCGCTATCGCGGTCTGGAACGACTTCTTCTTCCCGCTGATCTTCATTTTCGACGACCGCTACAAGACCGTGCCGCTGGCCATCAGCGTGTTTGTCGGCCAGTTCCGCACGGATTGGGGCCTCGTGTTCGCCTCGCTTGCCATCTCCATGGCGCCCATCCTGATCATGTACTGTCTGCTTGCCCGCCAGATTCGCGAGGGCGTCGGCTCCGGGGGAGGCGCGAAATGATCGAGGACAAGGTCTATGCCGCACGCTCGATTCTGGTCGTCGGGGCGCATGCCTTCGATGCCGAGGTGATTGCCGGTCCACTGGCGGCGGCGGCGGTGCAAGGCGGTGCCGAAGTCACCTTCCTGCATCTCAGCATGGGCGAGCAGGGCCATCCAAGCCTCGCCCCCGAGTACTATTGCGTCCAGAAGCAGGAGGAGGCCGCAAAGGCCGCAGCCAGGCTGGGCGTTGCCATGCGCAGTCTCGGGCTGCACGACGCCTTCCTGCCCTGCGACGACGAGACGGCGCTCAAGGTTTGCGATGTTGTGCGCGAGTTGAAGCCGCAAATCGTCATCACTCACTGGCATGGCAGCTGGCACAAGGACCATCGCGCCGCGGCCCGACTGACACAGACCGGTATTTTTTTTGCGGCATTGCCGACGCTGAAGCGCGACCATGCTGCACACACACCGCAACTGCTGCTGTTCGGCGAAAACTGGGAGGACGACGAAGGCTTTCGCCCCGAACACCTCGTCGACGTCAGCGACGGCTTCGAGGCCTGGAGCGAGGCGGTGCGGGAATACGAACTGGCACGCGGCCTGAGCAGTTTCCCCTACGTCGATTATTACAGTGCGCTTTATCGGCTTCGCGGCTGCCTGCGCGGCACGCGCTACGCGCAGGGTTTTGCGGCGGCTTCGCAGTCCTGGCAAGCCGGCAGTGGCCTGTTCGCGCCGGCCAATCGGAGCGGCTCTCGATGACACGCATTCTGGCTATCGATCTTGGCGGCACCAATTTGCGCGCCGCAATCCATAGCGGCGATGTTCGCTGGCTGGAGATGCTGAGCCGCGAGCCTGCGCCGACAAGCCTGGATGCCTTCGTCGCCCGTATCGGTGCCTTGCGCGCCGAGGCCGGTCCGGTCGACGCCCTCGGGCTTGCGGTGCCCGGACTTGTCGAGGGCTCGGTCTGCCGCTGGATTCCGAACCTTCCCTATCTCGACGGCATCGACATCGCGGCCTTGTTTCCTCGTCTGCCTGTTGCCATTGGCAATGACGCGCAGGTCGCCATGCTGGCCGAAGCGATCGAAGGTGCCGCAAAAGGCCTGTCCGATGCCATCCTGCTGGCGATCGGCACCGGTATCGGCTCCGCCGTTCTGGCCAACAACCGCATCGTTGCAGGCGCACGTGGCGGCGCCTGCTCATTCGGCTGGGCCTGCGCCGACATCGAGGATGAAGGCGAGGACCGTAGCGGCTGGCTGGAGCGCTTCGCTTCCGGGCGGGCGTTCGACGCCGCGGCGCGCCAGATCGGGCTGGCCAATGGCGGCAGGCTGATCGAGGCCGCGCGGGCTGGCAACACGGCCGCACTTGACGCCTTGGAGCTGCCGGCGCGCCGGCTGGGCACTGTCCTTGCGGGTGCGGTCGCGCTGCTCGATCCGCAGGCGATCCTGATTTCCGGCGGGCTTGCCGATGCGCTGGACGTGATAGGGCCGCCGCTGCTTGCGGCATTGCGGCGTCAGTTGCCGCCGCATCTGCGCGACGTCGTTCTGCGGTCCGGCGAATTCGGCTCCCGCGCCGGTCTCGTCGGCGCCTCGCTGGCTGGTCTCGCCGGAGCACAGTGGAGGCAGATAAGATGAGCCAAGTCAGCTTCCATCTGCCCGACCGCAGAAGGCCCGAGCCGCTCTGGTATCAGGTGGAAGAGGCCATCCGCGCCATCGTCAAGAGTGGCGAGTGGGCGACCGGCGACCAGATTCCGGCCGAAGACAGACTGTGCGCCTTGTTCGGGGTGAGCCGCATCACGCTGCGACACGCCTTGCGCAATCTTGAGGAGCACGGGCTGCTCAGGCGCGAACATGGCCGTGGCACCTTCGTGCGCTCCACCACGCTGGTCGCCGGCACCCGCGAACTCACCAGCTTCACGCAGGAAATGGGCAATATGGGCGTGGTCGCCGGCTCGCGCTTGCTCGACTGCAGCCTGACCACCGCCAATGCCGCCGCGGCCGGAGCGCTGGAGATCGAGGAGGGCGACCCGGTGGTGCGCATCCGGCGGCTCAGGCTCGGCAACAACGAACCGATCGGTATTCAGACTGCGCAACTCTCGGCCGCGCGCGTGCCGGGCTTTCTCGATGCCGGCCTGCTGCAAGGCTCGCTCTACGAAGCGCTGGAACGCCATTACGGCATCGTGCCGGTCGCAGCGCGCGAAAACTACCGTGTCGGCGCTGTCGGGGCGGCGGATGCCGAGTTGCTCGATCTGCCTGCGGGGAGCCCCGCTTTCGTGGTCGAGCGCATCACCACCGACGAGCGCGGCCCGTTCGAATTCACCGTCTCGGTGATGCGTGGCGACCGCTACGAAATCCGCTCGACGCTGCGTGCCGGTCGCGCCGCGCCAACCGCAAGAAGCTGAGCCATACCCAAGCCGACCCATAACAGGAGTACCGACGTGTCCGATCTTTACATACCCCGCCTTGCCGCCCTCATCGAACAGGCCTCGAAAGCCAATGCCGAAGCCTTTGGCGAAGCGGCCAGCCGCTTTGCCGACACGCTCGAGAGCGGCGGGTTGGTTCATCTTTACGGCTCGGGCCACTCGGTGTTGCCGGTCCAGGAAGTGTTTCCGCGCTACGGCAGCTATGTCGGCTTCAATCCGCTGACCGACCCGCGTGTCATGTGGCATAACGTGCTCGGCGCCGGCGGCGTGCGCGAACTTCTGTGGCTGGAGCGGACCGAGAAATACGCCGAGAAATTCCTCGACCACCAGCCGCTGAACAAAGGCGATTCGATCATCATCTTTGGCCACAGCGGCCGCAATTCGTCCGGCATCGACACCGCGCTTTATGCGAAAAAACGCGGCATCTTCGTCGTTGCGATAACTAGCAAGAACAATCTCGACAAGCCGGCGACGCACTCTTCCGGCAAACGGCTTGCCGATGCCGCCGACCTTGTCATCGACACCTGCTCGCCGATCGAGGATGCCATCGTGCCGGTCGAGGGCTGGAGCCGGCCGGTCTCCGGTTCGTCGACCGTGCTTGCCATGATCCTGGCGCATGAGCTGATCGCGCGCACCGCCGAGGCGCTTTCGAAACGCGGCATCGAACTGCCGGTTTTTGCCTCGCCGACAATTGCCGGCGTCACACTGCACGACACCGACGTCATCTATGGCGTCTATCGCGAGAAAATGCTCGAGGCGCAGAAGAAGCACCTGCCGACGTTCCAGGCGACCATGCGCGGCGAATGACAACCGGGCAGGGCACGCAAAACGCTAGGACGTAGACTCATCACCGCGTAGCCAGATGCGAGTTGACACGAGTTTCAGGGCAGCAAGGTAGTTTTCTGCCAGCTTGTCATATCGAGTTGCGATGCGAGGGAACTGCTTGGCCTTGTTGAAGAACGTTCGACGAGGTTGCGGGCCTTGTAGAGAAAGGGGCTGAAGCACATCGGGTCCTTGCGGTTGGCCTTGGGCGGGATGTTGGCCCATGCCTTTTGCGCGGTGACGGCATTGCGCAAGGCGTGGCATCATAGCCCTTGTCGGCGAGCAGCATGGCACCCTCGGGCAAATCCTTGATCAAGTCCGCTGCGTAGGCGATGTCACTCATTTGACCTGCCGTGAGCGTCAGCTTGATCGGCCTGCCTTCGGCGTCGACAAGAGCATGGATTTTGGTCGTCAGCGCGCATCGGGAACGACCGAGACAATAATCTCGATCCCCCTTTTTGCTGTCGCGCCTTGCTGATGGACGCGAACAATGGAGGTATCGATCATCTGCACCGTTGCATCATGGGCTTTGGTGATGCCATGCATGAGGCGGTCCCACACACCTGCTTTCCGCCATCGAACGAAGCGATTGTAGCAGGTGGTGCGTGGGCCGTATCGCCCCCTGGAAGATCGCGGCATGGCGCACCCGATCGCAGCACCCAGAAGATGCCGTCTGCCCGCTGTGCCTGGACGGTGATCGTGCCGAAGACTGCAGCGAACGTTCCTCGTAATATTGCGTTTAACCATGAAAGACGACGATTCGCCCAAAGCATGCAAAAGGGCCCATCGGCTCTCGCGCCGCGATGCAAGGCCAGGAAAGCCTTACGCCAGATCAGTTTGTGAAAAGTCATTGCCCTTGTAAAGCAGGGCAAGCCGGTGAGCCTTCGCGCAAGCGTAGCCAAAACAATCGCCGAAATTGAGATCGGCTTTGTGCCCGACTGCTTTGCCGTATTTCATGCTGGCTTCGATCGCCCGGTCGCCGATGTCGCCGGATATCATGATTTCCTTGCCGGCGATCTCGATCAAAAAGGCGTCGACGGTATCACGGGCTTGCGCCAGCATGTCGGCCGTGGGCTTGGCGTTCTTTTTGATGGCTTCGGCCGATGCTCGCGCGAGACCCTGGACTGCCTCGAACCGGACGAGCGGGGAGATATACAGCGGCTTGGTCGCGGCCGCGAGCCGCTTTTCCAGTTCTTCCGCGCCAGGTTCCTCGTTCAGGATGGCAACGATCACCGAGGCATCGACGAACATCAGTCGTCGCTCCACATTTGGTCGGTGAATTTCTTCATATCGAAATCAGGGTTGGCCGGCCCGATCCGCCGCGCCATTTCCTTGACTTTGGCAAGTCTCTCGCGCAGCGGGACGCTGCCGCGGTTGCGCTCGATCTCATGGCGCAAGGCGGTTCTGACGGCCTCGGTCTTGCTGCGCGCGTTGGTAATCTGCTGCAGCTCGACGGCCATGGCATCGACGTCGGGATCGCGAATGAAGAGCGGCATTTGTATATCCTCTGAGTGATATATGTATATCATATCGCAGATATACTGGCCAGCGAATTCGCGAGCGGCGGTTTTGATAAGGAGGGGAGGGAGGAATGCAGCTCGCGAAAATCCGTCGGAAGGTTCGGTTCTGGTGCTCAGTCCTTGGAATTGCTCGGCGTCTGAAACACGTCGCTGCGGCCATGTTACTGTCAACGCCCACATGCCCAAGGCGCATCGGCGCTACGTACGCCGACGCCTGCGCATCCCAACATCCGCGGCGACCGATTGAGGTCGATAGACCGCCCACGCGCCCGACGAGGCCAGCGCCAGCTGCATCGATTGCGTCAGGTTCATAACGGCCATAATCCCGGCCCAGCGAACTCTCTCGTTAGGGCAGCTCGGGGAGTGCTACGGCTGGATGCTCTTGGGAACATCCCGAGCGCATGATCCGGCGGCGAGGATAAACAATCTGAACCACGCGCTGCCTCCACATGATGGCGCCGGCGAACTCAACGAAGCCGTGCTGCATTCGTGGTGAACTGGATAACACGGCCTATCTTCTCGCTCGAAAATTCGGCGGCCTCGACAATCATTGCCGGGGTTACCTCGACGGATCCCTTCGCCGTCTATCCGCGTCTCATCGGCTGTCGCGCTGATCCGGATTGACAGCCACCCGCAATTAAAGGGCCGTTTGATGACACCTAGGCCTCCCCAGCAGTATTAATTCACAAAGCAGGTCGGCACCCCTGCCATCCGCTGGATCCGGTCAGCGTGTGCTTCGGGTTCGGGGTGCAAGATCAGGCGGTGCCATTTGCACGGATGGCGGCGAACCAACCGCCACGGCAGGGGCGCCAGATTGCTCACCACGTTGGCTCTCTACTTCGCGGCTCATACCTTGGTGAGCAGCTTGCATCTCCGGAACGGTGAAAACCGGCACCTCGCCCTTGAAACCCTGGAGCTCAAAGGCGCCTGCCTGGACGACCGGCATCGATGCTCCTGCCGCAAAGCCGGGACCAAGCACCAGGGGGATGCCCAGCTTCTTGGTCGTCGACTCGAGCCGTGCCGTGCGGTTCACCGGGGAGCCGATCGCGGTGTAATCGAAGCGCCGTTCGGAGCCGAAATTGCCTACCGAGCAGATGCCGGTCTCGATGGCGACGCCGATTGCGATGGAGGGGTGGCCGTCCGCGGTGAAGGCGGCGTCTTCACGCTTCACCCGTTCGATCAGGGCAAGGCCCGCGTCGAGCGCGCGCTCGCGATGGTCCGGCTGATCAAGCGGCGCGTTCCAGAAGGCGAGCACCGCATCGCCCATGAACTTGTCGATGGTGCCGTCGCGCTTGAGGATCTCATCGGTCGCAATGCCGAGGAAGTGATTGACCACCTTGGCGATTTCCTGGGTATCGAGTTGTTCGCTCATCGTCGTGAAGCCGCGTATGTCGCTGAGCAGGATCGTAATCTCGCGCTTCTCGCCGGACAGGATCGCTTCGGTGTCCGAGCTTGCGAGGCGCTGCACCACGGAGGGCGACAGATACTGGGAGAACTGCCGTGCCAGGGTGGACCGGCGCTGCTCGCTGCGCCTGTAGAGAACATAGCCTTCGAAGCCGGCTACCAGGATCGTCGCAAGCGCCGGCTGCAGCGGGTCATAGAGTGCACCCTGCAGGCTGTATTCGAGAGCGCCGAACACGAACGGCGTGACGGCCAGCAGCACGAGAGCCAGGGCACCAAGCACGACACGCCAGGCGAGCACTCCGGAAAGTCCGATGAAAACGACGGCACTGAGGACAAACCAGAGCCGCTCGAGCATACGCGCGTGCGTTGGCTCTGCCAGGTAGCGCCCGGCAAGCATCTGGCCGATTGCATCGGCGTGGATGTCCGCGCCTGGTCGCGCTGGACGCGTCGGGGTGGGCAGGTACTGCGTCAGTCCCACGGCCGACAAATCGACAATGGCGATGGCGTCCCGCAGCCGCGGATCGCCATGGCCCGAAAGGATAGTGCCGGCAGATAGGCGCGGCGTGTCGGTGGCGGTTTCCCATAGCCGGATGCTCCCCTCGGGCTCGAGCGGCACAATGGCGCCAGCCATCCTGAGTGCATTAAACCCCGCGGCATTCAGGCGGGCTATGTAGCCGTCCTGTCCGGCATAAAGGCGCAGGAGTTCGAGCGCGAAGGACGGCCACAGCTGCACGCCTTGAGCGGTGTTGCGAAGCCACAGCAGCGGCACATGGCGCAGTACGCCGTCGGGGTCGGGCAAGGTGCGAATTACGCCGAGGCCCGCGGCGGCGTTCGAGAATTCGGCAAGCGAGCCGGTCAGGCCGGTGAAGCCGGGAAGTGTGTCGGGTACTTGCCCGACGATCGACCAGCCGGCTTTGGGCTCTGCTTCTGAAACCGTCGCCTCGTTGCCCAGGCTGACGGCAAGCGCCGTTCGATTTTTCGCCAGTGCCGCTGCCAGGCGCTTGTCTCCGGCGATGCCCTCAGGCGAGGTGTCGGCCTCGGGCAGCACCAGCGCAAGCCCGATCACCGCGGCGCCGGACTCGGTGACACCATCGACCAGATCGGCCAAAAGGCCACGGTTCCAAGGCCATCGCCCATGTGCCTTGAGGCTGGCGTCGTCTATCGAGACGATCACGACAGGATTGCTCGTCGCCTGGCGCGGGGCGAGAAACTGGTAGAAGTCGTACGTGCGTTCGCGCAGGCGCGACAACGGCCCGTCAAAAGCCAAATGGCAAGCGAGCAGCAGGAGCACGACCACAAGGCCGGATACTTTGCGCATGCCAGCTTGCCGCCAATCAGCCCAGCGCCAACCGACCAAGAGGCTCATGTCGTGCGGCCAGGCCTAATCGCAGTAGTAGCAGCAACCCTCACCCTCACACTCGCCCTTATTCACGCCGCCGCCCACAGGTGGCGTTGGGGTGTCGGGGAACTCCATGACCACTCCTGGCAATGCGCCATCGGTGGAGTCGCAGACTTTGAGCGAGCCGCCGAGTGCCGACGCACAAAGCGCGCTTACATCCAGTCCCGGACCCGGTGCGCCTGGCAGGCCGGTGCCGGCAATCCGGTCGATGCTGTCCAATATCGGGAAGGTGTCGATTCCGCCGTAGCCGGTCAGCAGCTTGCCATCTTCCGATGTGCAGGCGTAGCCCGGGTTTGTGATGACCAGCCGTTTCCCATTGATCGTGCAGGTCATGCGGCCGGCGCGCAGAATGCCGACGGTCTGGCCGGCTGCCACCAGCACTTCGATGATGCCGCCTCTGGCTCCGAGCACCATATGCGGCGTCGCAACCTGCATGACGCCGCCTTTCGAAACCTGGCCGCCATAGAACCGGGCCAGGCCGCTGTTCATCCCGATGTCGATCTTTCCCGATCCGGAGCCCGGATTGTAGACGAATTCATCGATCGTCAGGCTGGTGTTCGGACCAATCTTGGCGCTCGATTCATCCCGGAACACCAGCATTCCAAGACCGGTGGGATTGCTGCGCAGCTGGTCGCCGAGTTCGACGCCGGCACCAACGTTCATTGTCCCGCCGTTGTTGCGGACGATGTTGGTCTGATAGGCCGTCATCGACCCGACCGTGTCAGCGGCGGATGGTGCCGCGAAGGCAAGGCAGGCGATAAAAATGGCGATCTGACGGTACGGGGTCCTCATCGCGGCCTCTTTCAATTGAGCGTCAACGTATAGCTCATGAGCATTTCGAACGATTTTCGGTTGCGGTTGGCGATGTCGAAGTTGGTTTCGCGATAGGCGAGATCGACGCTGATCTTCTGCGACTCCGTCAGCTGAAAATCGCTTTCCGAGGCAATGCGCCAGAAGTCGCTCTTGATACTTGTGCCGATGCCGACGGACAGATCGGGAGCGTCGCTATGTCCGGCCGAGAAGGCGACCTGGTGCGACCATGCGAAAAGATCCGGTACATTCATCAACAGGCCGCCATAGCGGACCTCGCCTGTGTAGCTGCGGCCGATTTCAGATCCGGAGGCGAAGTCATTAGAGCCGACAAAGCGCAGTCCGAGCGCCTGGCCATTGCGGAAGCGGTAGCTGCCGCCTGCCTCATAGAAAACCCTGCTATCGACGAAAATGCCTTGCGAGGCGCTTAGATCGATGTAGCCGCCACCGGCGAAGAGCGTCGTCTCGACCGTCGGGCGTACAAGAAAGCGCCCACTGACGCCGATGCCGGTTTCCTGGATATCGCTGTCGAAGCGATCCGTAACTGTGAAGGCGGAAAGCAGCAGGCGCAGCGAATCGATCCCACTGTTGGGCAGCCCCTTGTCCCAGGTGATCGCGGCGTTGCCGTGGATGAAGGTCTCCTTGCTACCCGGAACCGACAGGTCTTCCGTGAAAAAACGCTGTGTCGCCGTCAATGACCCCGAAAGGACGAGAGCGTCGGCGCTTGGCGTGCCGAGGTCCCACCGGACAAAGCCTTCCGCCCGCCCATAGGGCGAGACGAAGCTGTCGTCGTCTTGCGCCCCGCCCGGCTCAAAATCGGTAAATGCGCTGAACACGCCGCCGGTCAGGGCGAGTTCCCAGGTGACGCCGCGCAACGCGCGATCGATGCGGGCGAGCAGGCGAGCAGCTTCCTGCTGCTCACTTGCGGACAAGCCACCGACTTCGATGCCGTACTGCACCTGCCGCCGGGCCAATTCATAGGAGCCGACATGATAATACAACCGGCTGGCCGCCAGCCGAGCGCGCGCATCGCGGGGATATTTGATCAGATACTGCTCGATCGAGGAGATCGCCTGATCGTATTGTCCCGCGTTGACGGCAACTGTGACGAATTGGGCGAGCGTTCCATTGTCGGCCGGACTGGCTATGCGGGCCGAAAACGCATCGTCATAGGCCGGAAAGAGACCCTGCGCGCCGGCCGGCAATACGCCGGTACAAAGCAGCGCCGCGGCGAAGCCGAAGATAGCTGGAAACGAAGATTGCATGCCGAGAACCCACCCCAAACCCGACTAGTGCGAAGGATTTAGCACGACTACAAGAAAAAGGCGACTGAACTGTCACCAGACCATGCGAGTCTCAGCAGCTGTTGCAGCTGCGCAACAAATTATCGGGTTTATTCCTATTTCGGCTGCGCTGGTTGTCAAAACATCTTCTCAGCGTTGCTGTACGTAATTGAAGTATTCGTCACCAGTGGCAACTAACTCAAATCATCATCAGTGGCGGATCGCACAGTCGACAAGATTAATATTGTTTGCGCGATTCTGCGCGTATCTGGTCACCGAATGAGGTTTCAAGGTCACCCACGGCTCATCCAAAGGTCTTCCGTCGCGTTGCGCAAGGGGTCGGAGAGCTGCCGGAAGGTGCTTCTCACGACGTGTGCGCGATGCGGCTTGGCCTTTGCCATTTCGTTGAGCGCCAAGAGGCCAGCTTATAGGAACCTCATCTGCCCGGGGACGCGTCACCGGACGCGCCTTGCTACAGCACGAGCATGGTGGCCAGCCCCAGCATCAGGCCCATGCCTACGATATCGGTCACGGTGGTGAGGAAGATCGCCGAGGCGACTGCCGGATCGGCGCCGACCCGGCGCAGGCCCAGCGGGATCAACACGCCGGAGATTCCGGACATGAGGCACGATCCGGACATGGCGAGCAGGATCACAAGTGCCAGCATGGGCGCCTGGGCCGCCGACTCCGGTTGCCGCGAGGCGTAGAACCACATCGCCGCAGCCGCCACAAGACCGACGAGCACGCCGTTGGCGATCCCGAGCGCGCCCTCTCTCATCACCAGGTGCAGCT
Organism: Mesorhizobium sp. M0189; assembly: GCF_040322135.1. Classification (NCBI taxonomy): domain Bacteria; kingdom Pseudomonadati; phylum Pseudomonadota; class Alphaproteobacteria; order Hyphomicrobiales; family Phyllobacteriaceae; genus Mesorhizobium; species Mesorhizobium sp. M0189. The sequence goes on along the minus strand of NZ_JAMYSW010000018.1, from coordinate 51,481 downwards.
TCGGTCGTTTGTCCACATCGCCCAAGGCAAGGCCACGCAGCGTCATAGCCAGTGCCTGGCAGCCGGTATTTCCGCTCTGCCCGGCCAAGACCGGGAGGAACGCTGCCAAGGCGACGATCTTCTCGATCGTGCCTGTGAACGAACTGACCACGAAAGCGGCCATGAAAGCCGTCAGCAGGTTCAGCTGCAGCCACGGATGACGCTTCAAGAAGGCTGAAATCAGCGGCGTAAAAGAACGCTCCTCCTTCTGCACGCCCACCATCTGGCCAGACTGGGCGGAAATCTCGATGATTTGCTGCTCGAACAGCCGCCAGCCGCGAACCTGCCCGAGCAGCCGGTTCTCCGCGTCCACCACGGGATACACCGGATAATGGCGGCGTACCGCCGCCTTGCAGGCTTCGCTCAAAGACATACTGACGGGAAGGGCGAACGGTTTCGGCAGCATGATCTGATCCACGCTTGCGTCGGGTTCGCTCAGCATCAGATCGCGCAGGACTACGAGGCCAACCAGTTTGTCGCCCTCGTCCGTGACGTAGAGATAAGTGAGCTCGGTCGGCACCTGAGTGCGTCTGACGGCCTCCACTGCGGCGGCGACCGCCGTACCGACAGGAACGCTGCCGGGGATCGGGTCCATCAGCTCGACGAGCGACTCCGGGATCGCGAGGCCCTTGCCATCGCTATGAGCCTTGATAGGTCTCATATGCGGCGGCAAATGCTCCACCACCTTCCGGGCGTGCCTGTCCGGCAACAACTTTAGTGCGTCCTGGATGAGCTCGGGAGACTCACGGGCAAGCAATTCAGCCGCGTCATCAGGTGCTCGAGCACGCAGCGTGCGCACCAGCTTCTGAACGTCGTTCTCTTCCTTCATCTGTTCCCCCAAATTGCGAGTGTCTTGCCTCTGATGGTATGACACGAATCTGATCGCTCTGCCCTGGCGCAGTGCCCAAGCGACTCGATCCGGGAATCTTCGCCTTCTCCAGGCGCCGAGTAGACCGTACCCACACAAATCTGAGCCACTGCGGGGTGCATACAGGCGGGCTGTAACCTCTGCGTGTCGCCGAGAATTCAACGTGTTGCGAACTTCACCGATCTTTTCCTGGCCTCCTGCGAGCAAGCCGCACCGATGAAACGCAAACCCGGAAATTCTGCAGAGGCCTCCGGCGTTCGATTGATTTGCCTCGTCCGGCGCATCTTGCCAGTTCCACCAGCTATCGACGCTATGGCGGGTTAAGATCTGCGACTGGTTGCACAGAAGGATGTGGAGCACGAGCTCCTTCGAGGGCGATTTCATGACTGTCTGCACCAAGGCAAAAACTTCGGCAAGTTCGTTGCGCGCTCCTGGCCCTTCTTGGCTACGGCCATAATAATTCCCGCCATATGGATTGGCCCCAAGGCAGACATCTACCGGTAACTATCTGGGTCCTTGGCCTTCGCGGCCTGGCAATCAACCTTACTCAGAGCAGCCTTACGGTAAGGGCCTTCAAACACGCGGATAGCCTCAAGCAGCTGCGAGCGATGGCGTCGGTCGCAGTGCACCTGCATGTCGACGATTCCTTCGGGCGGCCGCAGGGTCGGCATCGAACCTACCTGCCGCAGGAAGAAGCGCTAGGGATAGGCGACCTGCACATGCCTCTCGGCTAGGGCGACATCGAATGGGATGGCATCTTCAACGACTTGATCTTCTTGCCTGGGACCGTCCTCATCATGGAAATCGGACCCCGCTATCGCAATGAGCAGCCCGACTGCCTAGTCTAGCCCGAGCAAAAAACCTCATCGCCCTGAACAATCGCGCTTGGCGCGGAGCGGCGGAGTAGAAGTCGGGAGCGAGATGTAGTGGCATGCGCTCAGGTTGCTGGTCGACAATAGGATGATGGCCAGCGTTTGGCTTGGCGGTCGAGGATCGGGCAGGGCGCCTGAAATTTGCAATCAGCTACCAGCCAGACCTTCGGCTGATTTCTGCTCGAAGATATGGATCTATCTATGTGACGGACTTTTGCGACAATGGGAGGTTCGTCCCAAGTAAAGGTAAGTTGTCTAAGATCAATTGCCATCAGATCGCACTGCGAGCCTTACGCCCGCCCCACCGCCATTCTCTGGGATGAATTCGATACCGGCCGCCTCCAATGCATGGCGGATCGCCGCAACATTGTTCGCATGTGGCACTCGGGCGCCTCGCTCAAAATCAACTACGGTAGGCCGTGATACCCTAGCGGCGTTCGCCAGCTCGCCCTGACTCATTCCTAACATCGCGCGAGCTCCTCGACATTGTGCGGCAGAAATTTTACCGTAAGTCAAATGCTTATCTCGTGGATTGACATTTCGCAATTTGTTGGTCAAATTGTCAAAGGCTTTACGCTGCGACAATGTTCGCGGCCGAACAGGATGTTTGCACCATCCCGTCCGGCCTAACCACAACCCCAAGCTGCTGAGGAGCTCGGATCATGGCTGATTCCGACCATACCATGACTCTGTCTTTCGTCACCCGCAGGCAAATGCTTGCGGGAGGGCTAGTTACGTCAATCGCGTTCGCGTTTGAGAAAGATGCGCTGGCCGGTAATGACGCGGTGATGAGTTTTCCCCCCGCCGATCCAGCGCTGGCGCTTTGGCGGGAGTGGCGGACAGCCCACAAGCTAACGGAGAAGCTTTGCCGTAGGCAGCAGCGCCTGGAGACGAGGCTTGTCGAGGGCGTCGGCTTTCCTTGCGCGACCGTCCGCCTTCCCAGGGGCGAGGACGTAACGATCCACTCGATCAGGGCGCTCAATGACGTGCTGGGTAGAGGGCCGGATACGGCAGCTCTGCGTCAGAAAGCCAAAGCTGATTTCGCGGCGCATCAGGCGCGCTGGGATGCGCATGCCGAGGAAATCGGCTATACCGCCGCGCTCAAGGCCGAGCGCGAGACTGGCGACCGGGCGAAGGATCTGCTGGAAGCCCTCTCGACCACCCCCGCTACGACTCTTGCGGGCGTGGCGGGCAAGCTCGATGCTGTGTTGCGGGAGGGCGAAACCTGGGAGGAATGTTCCGAGTACCCGTGGCCGCAAATCCGCTCAGCCCTCAGCGACCTGGTGCGCATCGCCCAGCAGACAATGCCCATCGCGGGGAGCAGCGTCCCAGCTTTCTCGGCATTGCCGACACGTCTGGGGTCGGCTGAGCGGGAATCCCAGTGTTCCCGGGGGTAAAAGCATCGGCCCGGAGTGGGCATCCTGTGAGCGGAAAATCCGGTGCAGAGAGAGTGAGAGCGGCGGACCGGCTTGAGCAGAAGGTCCGCCGCTCCGGGGCGTTCAGATCACAAGAAACGAACCTGCTGCAAACGACTGACCTGGAGAGAGAGTGGCGAACTGTATTTGAGATGCGCCGCCGATCCCGTCGCTGTCGAAAGAGAGCGCTCCGGTTGAGCTGTTGTAGATGATATGGTCGGAGCTGTCATGCGCGGCCGTGCCAGCAAAGAAAGCATCGGATGAAAGGCCACCCAATTTAAGCCCAGCAAAAACGGCGTCGTCGAGCTGGATCTTGTCCTGGAGCTTGTCGAAGTCGGTGATCCTGTCGATATTGCCGGCTCCAAGAGCGCTGTTGAACACGAAAGCATCATTGCCTCCGTTGCCGGTCAAGATGTCGGCACCGCCGCCTCCGTTGACGATGTTTGCGCCGGCATTTCCCTGGATGGTCTGGGCAAAGGCGTTGCCGGTTAGGTTTATTGCAGCCGTACCGGACGGGTTGGTGGTGGCGAGAAGCTCGATCTGTGAACTTGCAGAAAGCGCATGACTCACCGAGACGAGCACCCGGTCGGTTCCGCCGCCGGCCACTTCAACCACTTTGTCGCCGGCGTTGTCGACATAGTAGGTATCATTGCCAAGATAGCCGACCATGGTGTCGGCACCGCTGCCGCCATTGATGACATTGACACCGGCATTGCCCTGGATTGTCTGCGCGAACTCGTTGCCGGTGAGATTGATTGCCGTCGTCCCAGACAGCCTCGTTGTGGCGAGAATCTCGATCTCCGAGCCTGCTGAAAGGGCATGGCTCACTGCAGTGAATATCTTGTCGGCGCCGCCTCCCACCGCCTCAACGACCTTGTCGCCGGCATTGTCGACATAGTAGGTGTCGTTGCCACCATGGCCGACCATCGAGTCGGCGCCGCCACCGCCATAGATCACGTTGGCACCGCTGCCGCCAGTGATGACATTTATGCCGGCATTGCCCACGATCGTTTGAGTGAACTCGTTGCCGGTGAGATTGATGGCCTTCGTGCCGGATTCATTGTTGGTCGCGAGGGTCTCGATCTCCGAGCCGGCCGAAAGGGCATAACTCACCGAGGCGAGCACCCTGTCGGTGCCGCCGCCCGCTACCTCAACCACCTTGTCGCCAGCATTGTCGACGCCATAGGCGTCGTTGCCGCCATAGCCGACCATCATGTCTGAGCCACGGCCGCCGTTGATGATATTGGCGCCGGCGTTGCCCTGGATGGTCTGGCCAAACTCGTTGCCATTGAGGTTGATTGCCGTCGTGCCGGACGGATTGCTGGTGGCGAGAAGTTCGATTTCCGAGCCGGCCAGCAGACCATAACTCAGCGAAGCGAGCACCTTGTCGGTTCCGCCGCCCACCGCCTCGATCACCTTATCGCCGGCATTCTCGACATAGTAGGTGTCGTTGCCGGCATAGCCGGCCATTTTGTCGGAGCCGCCGAGGCCGTTGATGACATTGGCGCCGGCATTGCCCTGGATAGTCTGGGCGAACGCATTGCCGGTGAGATTGATCGCCGTGGTGCCGGACGGATTGCTGGTAGCGAGAAGCTCGATTTCCGACCCGGCCGGAAGCGCATGACTTACGGAGGCGAAAGCTTTGTCGGTACCGCCGCCGGCCGCCTCGATCTCCTTATCGCGGATGTCATCGACATAATAAGTGTCATTGCCGCCATAGCCGATCATTGTGTGGCCGCCGGCCCCGTGAAACACATCGTCGCCGCTGGTGCCATACAAGGTGTCGCTTGTGTCGACGGGAGGCGGAGTGGTCCCCGTCGTTGCAAGGTTGTGTTGCCGGAAAACGGCCTGCAGTTCCGAAGAGCTCTCAAGCGCTGTGTCGCCTCGCTGCGAACCCCAGGCGTATGCGTAGTCGAAGGCGGGTGACGGAACCAGCTTGGCCCAGTGCTCCATCATGATTTCCATCTGGGCGGCGGTGGGCACCACATATTTGCCACCCATGTCGGTGTTATACTCGCCACCTCCAAACGCCTGGTAGCCTGGAATGATCTGGCTCGTCGGGATGCCCGATGCCTGAGCGGCGGCAACGAATTTATCGATCATGTTGTAGTCGACCGGGCCATCCGTGCGGACGGGATAGACATCTATGCCGTAGTAATCGATACCCGTATTGGCGGGATTGTACGTGCCCCTAAAATCCGGATTCGCCGACGTCCCCAAGCTCATCATTGTGATGTAGGTCTTGGCGCCTGGAAAATGCTCATGGATCCAGTCGGATTCTGCCTTCAGATTCGCGGCAGAGGCGTAGGTACCCCATTGGCCGGTGGGATCCGGCTCGTCAACCAGGAAGAACCCAAATACGTTCGGATTGCCGAGGAAAGGAGTAACCTTGTCGATAAAGGATTGGGTTACGCCGTTGGCCTCGTCGAGGTAGACCAAGCCTTTCATGCCCTCTGGCAGCTCGTTGACCTGGTCAACATATTGCACGCTAGCCAGATTGAATCCGGCTTTTGCAATGTCCGTGCCGGATCCGCCCGACGTGTAATGGAGAGTCGCCATCCATAATCCCTCATTTTGATTCGATAGCGCCCCGCGAAGGTCTGCCTACTAGAAGGTGTATATTAGCGCCAAATCACATACCTGCACGCCCTGATAGAATGGTTGATCGGTGGCAGGATTGCCGCAATGTCGTGAAAGTTACCCTCCGAGCAGCCGATGAGTGGTGAAAAAAACCCACAGCGTGGCGCAAGAGTTTATCGCAGTGATATTAGATTGATATTGCGAACATATGATTGTGATTTGACTACTTTAGACGAAGTATTATATATGTGAGGGACTAAACTATGATCTTACTATATTTAATTCATATGTTAAAAATAAACTAAAGACATTTTAATCGTTTTAGAGCAGACTTTTTCGTAGCGAAAATCATACGCCTACGCAAAATTCCCAGTTATACCAAGATATCCGAAGTCATAGAATAGAATACTGAACCATGCGAGACAATCGGGTTATCCCCTACAAAATGCATTTTCCGACGGCTAATCGAGCCGACGTTTAGCTAAGGTGATAGGCCCAACCATGTTCTCTGCCGGCGACACCAATTTGTTGTGGACAATCACCTGGCAGGCGCCAGAGCACGACCAAATCATCAGCACCGACCCACCGGAAAGTCGGGTGACCCATGTCGAGCAGCACAATTCGGTACATACACAGAATGCCCCTCGTTGGGTCGGACGTGCACCGCACAGAGAGCGCGATCCGCGGATCGCCTTCCTGATCGAGCTTCCGGTTGATCTTCGTTTCTCGGCGGCAACAAACACTCGCGACCAGAAACTTACTCCACCGTCACCGATTTCGCCAGGTTGCGAGGCTGGTCGACGTCTGTGCCCATGAACACGGCGGTGAAATAGGGAAGCATGTGGGTCGGCAGCGCGTAGATGATCGGTGAGATGATTTCCGGCACGTCCGGGAAAATGATCGTCTCCATCGTCTTCACCGTAGCGTGTGCCGCGCCCTTGCTGTCGGTGGTCAGGATGATCTTGCCGCCGCGCGCCACCAACTCCTGAAGCGATAATGGCCGGTCAGGCTTCTCGTCGCGCAAGCAAACTGGTGCAACTGACGACCACCAGACCGCCCGCGATGCCAATGCAGTCGGCCGCCCAATCAAGGCCATCAATATCGCGTCTTATCACCGGTGAACCTTGAAGGAGTTCGATCACGGCACCAAGCAAAGCGAGGGAGACTATCAAAGTCGCTTTGCGGTCCGACCAACCAAGGCTTCCAACAAACATCAACACCGCGAACGCGATGCCATGATTCAGCTTGTCGTAGTGCAGGCCTATATCGAGTCCGAAGTCCTTAAGGCGAGAAACGGGAAGCAGCGCAAGCACATGAATGCCAAGCAGCGCGACGAAAAAAGTTATCCTCTCGGTGACTGAATCGAATTTCATTCTATTCAACATGATATCTGAAGAGCTGGACCAGTAGGCAAAATTGATCCACAGGAATCGTCAATCTAACATCCGAAGCGGCGCCTTCCGCCACCATCGCATCCGATGTCTCGGAAATCAACTGATGTGTTGTGGATCCCATAATCAGGAATCAAGAATTTGAGATCAGCGCCCAGAAGAGCTTGGCTCTCCACGCAATTCGCCTTGCGGCTCTGGCCTTTGTTCTCATTCTTCGCATCGAAACTTGAGATAAAGACCGATTACGCCCGCCCAGCCAACCTCTCGGACGAGCTTGAGTACCGACAGAAATTGCGACGATTCTGGGGCGGTCGGCATTTTTGGATTGTCGGTTGTAGAAGGTCCGCAAAAGCCCTCCCGCCAAACTTTCGTGCCAGGCCACGAGACAACTGCGCGTGTTGATCAAAGTTTCGCAACAACGGCCAGAGAGGTTACGTTCGAATTCAACTTTGTAGGCCACGGAAGCGCCCCCAAGGGCAAGACCGTGATACCGGCAATCTCGTTTTTTAGCCGCTCAATCGCCAGCCACGGCCCAACATTCACAGCCGATGCCGGCCATAAGGGAACACCGTTCGGAAAATAGTCGTGCAGCACGACGATGCCGCCGGGCGACAGCCGCTTTAAAGCTAGGGGCACTTCCTTGTAGACTTGGGTGGCGAGATGTAATCCGTCCAGAAATATCAGATCGAAACTGCGTTCCGTCGTGGACAGAAGGTGCTCAGAGTCGCTGGTGGTGAACTGCACGAACTCAAGTTCAAGCAGCTTACCGGCCTCACGCGGAGTGCGCAGGAGCCCGCCCGATTTCCATGGTGCTTTGGCGAGATCGTTCACGTCGATAATATCGACGGTTTCTAGCCTCTTGTCGTCCTTTGGTGCTGCGTCGTTCATGGCCATAGCTATCGCAAACGTAGATGCTCCGACACAGGTTCCGATCTCAAGGACCGAGCGCGGGCCCAAAGCCCGAACGAGATAATATAAGGCGCGTCTGTCACCTGGGTTCACGCCGCCAGTAGTCATGTCCGGGATCGGCATTACCATTTCGATGCGTTTGGACGCTTCGAGCCAGCCGTCGTTACTCTTCTCCGCTCGCATGATGCTGGCGAGGTTTATGTCGGATGCTGATTTCAGGTATTCGGTGGCAGCCTTTCCAAAATGCGGCAATTTGTAGAGCGCGCGCTTCTGCCCAACCCCCCGAATAGCCGTTTTCAACCGATTGACGGCTGATCTTACCATGATATCTTCCCCTAGCCTCCTTCGATCAACTAATATCCAACCCACCTGAAATTCACAAGTTGCCAGGTAAGGCAGAATGGAACTGCTCAGTCTGGGTGGCCGCCGCCCTGCAATTGAGCGCGGTCACCGTGAAATGCTATTTTGCCGCAGATATTATACCGAATACTATTCTATGGTTGTTTCTGGTGTGGCGCCCGCAGCGACCGAGCAGTTCTAAGTCGCGGCGCGTCTCTAGACGAACAATGCCGAAACGCGTAGGTAAAGGCTGGCTGTCGTCGATAACATCCAACGAGGATTGCGCTTGATATTCATCCTTTGGGCCGCTGTGGTGAGTACCATCATCGTCTGCCTTTTTAGCTTTCCGACAGTTTCGGTGCCATGGATCGGAGTTGCCGGGCTATTTTCCTACACCATTCCGGCGATCGTTGGGCTCACCAGCCCGGTTGTCGCACCTGGAATGCAAGGTTATTTCGCCCCGACTTCCACATATGCCACGATGGTTATGGCGATCGTATGGGTCGCATTTGGCGCTTCGATGCTAATTGCCAATGGGGTTCGGGCGATCGAGCGCGACACCGTTGGAGTACTGGCGCACCCCCGCTATATCTCGCGATTTCTCATGCTGACCTTCGTTCTCAGCGCTGGAATTTTTGCATGGTTCGTTTTGCGGCAGGGGACGGGATGGTTCCTGCAAACGCGCACCGAGGTGAGTGCCGCCGTCGGCATCGACTGGCTGATCTGGAAATGGAGCAATGCCTTAGGCCTGATAGTCGCTATCTATTTTTTCAGCTGGTCACCGCTTTGCAAACTCTACGCGCTTTACTTCGGGGCGATGATTTTGATCAACATGATCGCTGGCGATCGAACCACCCCAGTGATCGCCATGGTCGGCGTCATTGTCTCACTGAGTTGGGGGATGCCTGTTTTTCGAGCCGTGACGTCGCCCGCGGCCTGGTTCGGCGGTGGTCTGGTCCTCGCCATCATCTTCTTAGCCAAACCGTTCTACGTGGCGTTGAAAACCGGCTCTTCGTTCAGCCAAGTGTTCGGCGGGATGTCAAGTATGTCCTTCCAGATGGGGTGGGAGGCGTTCGGAACGCACGAACTGCTTGAGCGCGTTCTTGCGTTGGGGGTTCCCTATTCGGCATGGGACACTCTCCGTGATTGTCTGGCCCAATTCCTGGTGATGCCGTCTGCCTTTGGTTTCGGCAGCACCGGCTACAACGAACTGATTCAGACCCAAATCATCAGCTATGCGACTTACGGACTGGCATCGAACTTTTGGGCGCATTGGTGGTCGATGTTCGGTCTGCTTGGCGTTGTGGCCGGCGGGATGGTCTATGGGTTCTCGCTGATCGTATTGAACAACTGGATCCTACGCAGCCGGGGCATGAGCTTCTTCTTGTTCATGATGCTCGCGGCAACGCTGGGCGTCTATGCTCATCGGAACAGTCCAGAAAACATCCTCGCTCTGATGAGGCCAATCGTCCTCTCCTACGCGGCGGTTTGGGTTGCCATGTACATCGTTCCTTTGCGCGCGGCCTATCGCGGCATGATGCCTGCGATGTCGCCGGCCAGACGGATGCCCCGCCATGCGTGAGCGTAACGAGGTCATTGACGGCTTCCGTGGCATCGCCATTCTGTCGGTGATGACCTATCACTTCCTGCTGAGATGGAAGATCGGCACTGGTTTGGAGATGGACGTTCCTGGCTGGGTTTCGCTAGGAAAATTCGGCGTCGAAGTTTTCTTCGTGATTTCCGGCCTGGTGATCACGATGACGGTATTGCGCTCCGCCAATGCTTTCGAATTTGGGGTGAGGCGGCTGGCCCGGCTCTACCCGGCTTTCATAGTGGCAAGCACGTTGATTTTCATTCTGATCCAGTGTGCAGGGCCGATCGGGCCGACAATCTCGATTGCAGACTATGCCGCCAATTTTTCGATGATGGGGCGCGAGCTCGGCTTTGAGTACGTAGATGGCGTCTTCTGGAGTCTGGCCGTCGAGGTGAAGTTCTATGCCCTGGTGTTCCTGTGCTTCTTGGTGCTTGGGCAACGCTTTTGGGCCGGGCTTCTCGCGATCTCCATACTTGCCTGGCTGGTCAGCTTGGTCTCATTCAGGGTCGGCACGTACGTGCTGATCGCGCCCTACCTGCCGCTTTTCCTGGCCGGGATGGCTGTTTGGCTCGGCAGGTTCGAGGATCGCGTTCGCGATGCATGGATCGTGGCCGCAGTTGCCTTTCCGCTCTATCTGCTAAATGCCCGATTCTTCGAGACCGATCACGCACCACAGCTCGCCGTTCACCTATACATCATTCTGGTGTCTGCAACGATGATCTTACTTCTGATCTTTGCACCGACGTTACGAATGGCGCCACTGGCGTGGGTCGGGCGTATTTCCTATTCGCTGTACCTGATCCACCAAGCCTTCGGAATCACTATCATTCGAACCTTGAAGGCTGCCGGTGCGAACGACTTCGCCGCCCTCGGAACTGCGGTTGTGGTCTGCGTCGTCCTCGCGTGGTTCTCTTACCGCTTTGTCGAGGGGCCAGGCCAAAAAGCGATTATGTCGCTCTATCGCATGCGCTTCGTTCCTGCGGTTCGCACCGCCTGATGATGTATGCGACGGCCTAGGCAGCGTCGCCGTTTGGCGACTCGCAGTTAGGGGAACCTGCGTCCGCACCGTCGAGCCATCCGTGAAGGCGCAAAGAGCTACTTAGCCAGTTCTTCTGTGTTATGCCCACAGTCACGGAGGGTGGCCCTTGGCCGACTAGGAACACTGAGCGCGATGTACATCATGTCCTCGCAGTCTAGGTAATGTATTACTACGAAACCCCTGACGGCGGCTGTAGGATTCCAAAGCCATCGAGTCGCTCTGCTTCCTGTGCGGTATCTAGAAGAAGCACCAACGGTGTCCGACATTCCACGCGGTGCGCATAGTGCACCCAAATCGACGGGATGACTGGCGACCAACACCTTCACGCCGGACGGGATCAAGCCTGGCGAACCGCCCGGATAATCCTGGCCGAATGATCCTGGCCGACCTCGGCGGCGGACCCAATGACCACATCGCCCAAACAGATCTCCACTGTCGAAGACGCCGCTTGAGTGACCTCGACAAAGCCGAGCCGATCCGCATCTCGCTGCGGCGTGACCGCACCGCTCTTGATCGCCTTGCTCTGCCAGCCGAACAGGCTGGGCTGGCGCCATCCCCGCTTCTTTGGCGATGGCCGATACATTCGCGCCCGGCTTCAGTGTCGTCTCGATCAGCCGCGACTTCGCTTCCGCCGCACCGCTTCGACGCGCTGCGGACGCCCAGCACCACGCAGCGCCGAAGACTCGCCAACGCGAAACTGCTTCTGCCACTGATAGAGACCCTTGCGCGAGACGCCGAGTTCCCGCGATAGCTTGCTCACGTTTGCGCCCATCGCCATGCGCTGCACCGCGGCAAGCTTCAACTCGCGACTGAACCGTCGCCCCCAATCCTCTTTCCTCATCAGTCCTCCTTGCGGAGAACTGTCAACCTTTTTTGTGTCTCAGTTCAGGGGTGCCCTACACCATGTCTTAGGTACAAACTGTTACCCATGTCTCCGGGCTGGACAATCAGAAATGGCTGGGGCGCCAGGATTCGAACCTGGGAATGTCGGTACCAAAAACCGATGCCTTACCACTTGGCGACGCCCCAGCAGCCGGGAACATGCCCGCTGCGCGCGGCCTTATAAGACGGGCAGGAGGAAAGCTCAATGGCGAAGATACCAGCCGCGAACACCAACTACCCCATTTGATCCATGGTCCCTGGGCATCGGTTCCGCAATTCGTCGCGTTGAGCGAAACGGTGCCGCCTGCTTGCCGCCGGGAAACGAAAAGATCGGCTCGACAACGGTGCCGCCGGCGTTCTCGAGGCCCCCAATGTTTCTCACGTCTTTCAGAACAGAGCATGGGCAGCTGCTCGGCCGACGGAGCTGGCATCGCTTGGAAACCGCCGCCCAGCGTTCGGCAAAGGCTGAATAGGTCGCCCGTAATTGGCAATCGACGATGAGAAGGCCGCGTCGGAGATTGTTTTTACCCTATCAAGCGTTCCACCCGCTCCCGCCTTTCCAGATAATCGAGCTTTCCAGCGGGTCTCGTGATTGCGCTCCTTTGTTCTCGTTATGTGCAGTAGCAAGTGCGCCCGAGGAAACCAGTCGTTTGGCATCGCTTTCGCTTAATCGATTGTAGGGTGCTACTTGTCTGGTCGATGCCTTGCCTTTCGCACTGCACCATCATATCGCTCGATTTGCCAACATTTCCAATCTCCTGCAACCGAGGAGCAAGCATGACCAAGTGGGTCTACACCTTTGGCGACGGCGCCGCGGAAGGCCGTGCCGGCGACCGCAATTTGCTCGGCGGCAAGGGCGCCAATCTTGCCGAAATGTGCAGCCTGGGCCTGCCGGTGCCGCCGGGCTTCACCATCACGTCCGAGGTCTGCAACGCCTATTACGCCAACGGCCACACGTACCCGGCTTCGCTCGAAGCGGACGTTGCGGTCGCGCTCGACCATGTCGGTCGGCTGACCGGGCGCCGTTTCGGCGATCCCTCGAAACTGCTTTTGGTGTCGGTTCGCTCAGGTGCGCGCGCCTCGATGCCAGGCATGATGGACACCGTGCTCAATCTCGGCCTGAATGACGAGACGGTCGAAGCCTTGGCCGTCGATTCAGGCGATCCGCGCTTTGCCTATGACAGCTACCGCCGTTTCATCCAGATGTATTCCGATGTCGTCATGGGCCTCGACCATGAGGTGTTCGAGGAAATCCTCGAAGACCAGAAGGGCGGCCTCGGCCATGAGCTCGACACCGAGCTGACGGCCATCGAATGGCAAGGCGTGATCGCGCTCTACAAGGCCAAGGTCGAGGAGGAGCTCGGCAAGCCGTTTCCGCAGGATCCGCACGAACAGCTCTGGGGCGCCATTGGCGCGGTCTTTTCCAGTTGGATGAATAACCGCGCCATCACCTATCGGCGCCTGCACGACATTCCCGAAAGCTGGGGCACGGCGGTCAACATTCAGGCCATGGTCTTCGGCAATATGGGCGACACTTCGGCCACCGGCGTCGCCTTCACCCGCAATCCTTCGACCGGCGAAAAGCAGCTCTATGGCGAGTTCCTGGTCAACGCCCAAGGCGAGGATGTCGTTGCCGGCATCCGCACGCCGCAGAACATCACCGAGGCTGCGCGCATTGCCGCCGGCTCCGACAAGCCGTCGCTGCAGAAGCTGATGCCGGATGCCTTCCAGGCATTCGTCAGCATCTCCGACCGCCTGGAAAAGCACTACCGCGACATGCAGGATCTCGAATTCACCATCGAACGCGGCAAATTATGGATGCTGCAGACCAGGTCCGGCAAGCGCACCGCCAAGGCGGCGCTGAAGATTGCCGTCGACATGGCCAGGGATGGACTGATTTCGAAGGAAGAGGCGGTCGCCCGAATCGATCCGGCCTCGCTCGACCAGTTGCTGCATCCGACAATCGATCCAAAAGCGGCGCGCGACATTATCGGCGTCGGCCTGCCTGCCTCGCCGGGCGCTGCGACCGGCGAGATCGTGTTTTCATCGAACGATGCCGAGGAGGCCAAGACGCAAGGCCGCAAGGCGATCCTGGTGCGCATCGAGACCAGCCCCGAAGACATCCATGGCATGCACGCGGCCGAAGGCATCCTGACGACGCGCGGCGGCATGACCAGCCACGCCGCCGTGGTGGCGCGGGGCATGGGCAAGCCTTGCGTTTCGGGCGCCGGCTCACTGCGCGTCGACTACAAGGCCGGCACGCTGCTTGCGATGGGCGCGACCTTCCGCAAGGGCGACATCGTCACGATCGACGGCGGCAACGGCCAGGTGCTGAAAGGCGCCGTACCGATGCTGCAGCCGGAACTCTCGGGCGATTTCGCCGCCATCATGGAATGGGCCGACGGCGCGCGCCGCATGAAGGTGCGCACCAACGCCGAGACGCCGCTCGATGCCCGCATGGCGCGGTCCTTCGGCGCCGAAGGCATCGGCCTTTGCCGCACCGAGCACATGTTCTTCGACGGCGACCGCATCGTTGCGATGCGCGAGATGATCCTGGCCGATACGGAAAAGGACCGACGAGCCGCGCTGGCCAAGCTGTTGCCGATGCAGCGCTCGGATTTCCTCGAACTGTTCGAGATCATGGCCGGGCTGCCGGTGACGATCCGCCTGCTCGATCCGCCGCTGCACGAATTCCTGCCAAAATCCGAAGAGGAGGTGGCCGAGGTCGCCGCTGCCATGAACGTGTCGCCGGACAAGCTCCGGCGGCGCACCGAGGCGCTGCACGAGTTCAATCCGATGCTCGGCCATCGCGGTTGCCGGCTTGCCGTCTCCTATCCCGAGATCGCCGAGATGCAGGCGCGCGCCATTTTCGAGGCGGCCACCGAGGCCGGCAGGAAGGCCGGCGCGCTGGTGGTCCCGGAGATCATGGTACCGCTGGTCGGGCTGGTGAAGGAACTCGACTTCGTCAAGGCTCGCATCGACGCCGTCGCCAAAAGCGTGATGCAGGAGACCGGCGTCAGGATCGATTATCTGACAGGCACGATGATCGAACTGCCGCGTGCCGCGATCCGTGCCCATGTCATCGCCGAGGCGGCCGAATTCTTCTCGTTCGGCACCAACGATCTGACCCAGACCACGTTTGGCATCTCGCGCGACGATGCGGCTTCGTTTCTCGAGACTTACCGGAAAAAAGGCATCATCGAGCAGGATCCGTTTGTGTCGCTTGACATAGACGGCGTCGGCGAGCTGGTGCGGATGGCGGCAGAGAAGGGCAGGGCGACGCGGCCCGACATCAAGCTCGGCATTTGCGGCGAGCATGGAGGCGATCCGGCATCGATCCATTTCTGTGAGAAGGTCGGCCTCGACTATGTGTCATGCTCGCCTTACCGGGTGCCAATTGCCAGGTTGGCTGCCGCGCAGGCGGCGGTACTGGCTGCGAAAGCCAAATCTGATCGAAGGGATTCGGACAGATAAGCACGGTGACCACGGAAATTCTTGCTGCCTGGCGCCGAGCTTGGGGCATCGCGACCCTTTGGATGCACAGCAAGAATATTGCACTGCATAGTGGATCCCTCCGCGCAGCAAGCAAGGTTGATGTTTTCGACCCGCCGTGTGAAATGGGGCGCGGGATGGTGAACATGTCTGATGATGAACAAACCGCTGCGGCCCGCTGGACGGTGAAGGCCGAACTCCGCGCGGTCGGCCGCGACAAGCCGCTGCTGCTGGTGCTGGCGGCGATCCTCTGCCTCTATTGCGCATTTGTCGCCGGTCCGATCGTCTATGTGGTGCTGGCCATCAACGGCATTGCGGATTTCTTCAAATGAAGCCGGTTCCGGCGATCTCGCTGTGGTCCGGCGCGCTGCGTCTACCGGCCCCGAAATTGCTCGACCTGGACGAAATTACTTAGCCGGGATGAAACCGTTCCCGTCTATCGTTCGTACCTTGGGGGGTAGGGGGAGGACACGTGACGATAAGAATCAGGCTTCCGGGCGGGACTTTGAAGATCAAGAAGAGGGACGAGCTGCGGCGTCGCGAGCAGAAGCGCGAGGTGCCGGTTTGGCAGGTCGGCAATTATTTCGTCATCTGGTGGCCGAGCGGCATGTCCGATCGCCCATCCTCGCTCAACAAGTCCTCGCCCAGGAAATAGCCCCCGCACCCGACGATCCCGGCTGGGCATGACGCCCCGGTGCAGGATCAGGAACCGCCGTGCGCGCCAAAACGTCCGAGACCGCTCGACTAACCCCAGAAATAGTCCGCGGACAGGCGTTGACTCTTCCGAGACGGAAGGTCTCTTGTGCTGCATTGCACAATGGGGCGACGGAATCGATGGCGGTGCGTATCAGGATGCCTGGCGGCACGCTGAAGGTGAAGGTGTATCGCGAATTGCGCGATCGCGAGCGCGCCCGCCGCATACCCGTCGTCAAGATCGGCCGGGTTTATTTTACTTGGTGGTCGAACCGCCAGCGCCTGATTGACGATCGGTCGCCAGGGTGACGCCCCAATTCTTTCGGCCTGGCATGCGCCTGCCCGCCCGCCTGCGCGGGCCAGCTCGCAAAATAAGTTGATGATGATGCTGTTGACTCTTCCGTAACGGAAGGTCTCTATTCACCGCATTGCATAAAATTGCTGCGTTGCACAACGGGAGTTGGACCGATGGCAGTGCGTATCAGGTTGCCGGGCGGCACTCTGAAGATGAAGACCTATCGTGAGTTGCGAGCCAGGGAACGCGACCGCCGCGTGCCTGTGATGAAGATGGGCTCGCTGTATTTTGTCTGGTGGTCGAAGTCTCAAGGCCAAGAAAAGCCACAGGACAACCCTCGGTAAACTAGCAAGTCTGCAACAGGATCAGCATCAGTGCCGGCTCATACGACGGCAGGTTTGAGCCGGCGCTTCGGATGGCAATAGTCTGTCGTGGAGCAGGTTTGATCCATTTTATAGTATGCGTGACCAAGGAACTGGCAGTGAGAACAAAACCTGCGTCTGACGACTTGGGATCGATCGGATGTTAGCGCCGTGACGAGAGCCTTTAACGCACGGTTACTGACTTGCAGCACGCACTGTGACCTGGCGCCGTGATGGCGCTTTTGGGATCGCTGCCTCGACTTTGATCTGCTCGATCTGGAACAGATGCGCCGCGCAATCGGCGGCGCAGGCTGCAAAGAACGGCTGCGGATCAGCGTTGGAATCCACCAGCTTCTGTCCTTACCAATTCGTAACCAAATTCACGCGAACGTTCGCGTGACGGCTCCAAATCCCGACATCATTTCTGCCCAGTTTCCAGGCCCCAAACCCGTCCCGGTGCCAGAAACAGGGTGTTGCAGTACCCGCCCACGCACGTCCGCTCGATTCCTCCAGACGAATTCATCGGCGATCTTGTCCTCGCCTCCGCGCTCGCCAGTAACCTGCGCCTCCAATATCCAAGGGCCAGGATCGTGTTCCTTTGCGAGGCGGACTTTTGCCGGTGCCTGATGGCTCATGGCGTCGCCTCGGACGTGGTGGCGTTCCGGCGCGCACGGATGCGTTGCACTCCTGTGCAGCGTGGTCGCGAGCCTTACACGTTGGCGCGCGCTCCGCGCCGGTTACAGTTCGATCTGACCATCGACGTGGCCGATTCCAAAATCTCACGCACCATCGGTCAGGCTCGTCAATGCCAAGACCCGCGTCGGATACGATCCTCCCGAAAGCCGTTGCGCTGGCTGGAACGCCAGCCCGCCAACGTCGCAGCCAAGCCGTTTGGCTTTGGTGGCCAGTATTATCTCTACCGATATCTTTCGCCGCTTGAGGTGCTTGGCGTGGAGTTGCGTGCGCAGGTCCCAACGATTGAGCCGCTGCCGTTGGAGACCGCCAGGGCATTGGCGCTTCTCGACCGGGATCATAATCGGCGTAACGCCTTCATAGCCGTTCATGCGGGAGCGAGCTTCCGGGGAGGCAATGGCAACCGGAACGTTTTGCGCTGGCGATCGACGAGATCTCGCGACAGACCGGGTTGGACTTCCTGCTTGTCGGCGGCCTCGATGAACGGGCATCTGCCGAGCGCATCGCCGCCAAGGCCGGTTCGCCGGTCGTCAACGTGGTCGGGGCTCTGTCACTGGCAACGCTGCTGGCTGTCCCCGGCCAAGCACGCCTGTTTCTGGGGCACGAGAGTGGCCCAAGCACATGGCCGCCGCCGCGGGAACGCCGGTTGTCGGTCTCTTCGGCCTGACCGACCCGGCCGTCTGAGGTCCTGTCGCCGTGGCCAGGGTTACGCCGCGGCCCTCGATACTTGGGAGTCCATAGCCAGGAGCCTGTGCCGCCGGACCGATGCGAGCAAGGCTTGCAGCGTCTGGCGACTTGAGGTCAAAGCGGTTGCCGGCGCGGTGCGCGCGATCCTTTCACGTACGGTTAAGGACGTGGAGCACGCATTGTGACCTCGCGCTTGCCAAAGGTCAGGCCGGCGGTCAAATTGCCGCTGCAGACGCTTTTGCAGGGGCATCGTCCCGATTTCCGCCTTGATGCGGGTCCTGGGGTCGCCGCTTCACTCTTGATCTGGCCGACCCGGAAACAATCAATGCGCCTGTTCCAAAAGCATTTTTGCGTGGTTGCGATATCGCTGTCGGCTATCTCGCCTGGCAACGCCCAGTTGCTCGTCGAACCGACGCTGCACATCAAGTCCGAGGCAGGTAGCGGCCGCGTCGCGCTGACGCTCGATGCCTGCGGCGGAAAGACCGACACACGGATTCTCTCGGCGCTGGTGGAAAACGAGATTCCCGCCACCATTTTCGTCACCGGCATCTGGCTGAAGCACAACGCCGCCGCCATCGAGATCATGCGGGCGCATCCCGAACTGTTTGAATTGGAAAACCATGGCGGCCGCCACATCCCGGCCGTCGACACGCCGCAAAAGATCTACGGCATTCGCAGTGCCGGCAGCCCGGAGGCCGTGCTGGCCGAGGTCGAATCCGGCGCCGCCGCTCTTGCCGTGACCGGCGAGCCGGTGCCGAAATGGTTTCGCGGCGCAACCGCCGAATACAGCCCGTCGGCAATCGCGATGATACGCAAGCTTGGCTTCAAGATCGCCGGATTCTCGGTCAACGGCGACGGCGGCTCATTACTTGGCGCAAAGGAAACCGCCAGGCGCATCGCCGCGGCAAAGGACGGCGACGTCATCATCGCTCACATCAACCAGCCGACCCATGCGGCCGGCGAAGGCGTAGTGCAGGGGCTTCTGGAGCTGAAGGACAAGGGCCTCACCTTCGTGCGGCTCGACGATGCCGACGGTGTCGGCGATGAGGGCACCACCGACTGATCAGTCGGGCGTGGCCTCGATGGTCACCTTGCTTGGATAGAACGCGCCGTGATCGCGGATATCCGCCATCTCGTCGAAAGGCTGCTCATAGGCCCACATCGCATCCTTGCCTGCATCGCCGGCGGGCAGCACGCTCCAATAGCTGGCATCGCCCTTGTAGGGGCAATGGGTCGAGTGCTCGGTCTTGCCAAGCTTGTTGAAGTCGATGTCGTCGAACGGAATGTAGAAAACGGGGGGATAGGGCGATTCGGTCAGCACCTTGACCATTCTGGACGAGGCGATGACGACATCGCCGGCGCGCACCGTCACTGTGCCCTTGTAAGGCTCGACGGGCATAATCTTGCCCGGATTGCGCTGAAAGCCGGGTGACGGGTTTGCGATCTGGTCCATGTCGGATCTCCGTGCCTCAACCCCAAATGTGTCTGGCAAGCGCGTTGTGCAAGACCTGCCTGCCGCGACGCCAAAGCGTCGACCGCTGGGGCAAGTCTCACCTCTTTCTTCCGCTTCGCCGAAAACTCAGGCGGCAGCCTGGAATGCGTCCATCAGCCCGGCATAGGCGGCGGCAATGCCGGCCACCGGATTGGTGCTTTTCGAGGTGGTCTCGACCTTCAGCGCACCACCGCTGGCAGGCAAGGTGAGCAGCAGGAACTGGCGATTGCCGCCATCGCCGACGCAGGCGGCAGCGACGTGCTGGCTTTCGCCCTCGTTCTCGACGCACATCTTGAACAAGAGCGTGCCGCCGACCGCTTCGAGAGCGCCACCGACGACCTCGACGAATTCATCTTCGGAAATGGTTTTGGCGTCGGGCACCAGATCGGCCTGCGCGCCATCGGCCGCCACCAGATCGGTCAGACTTTCGGCAAGCGTATTTTCGAGGGCTTTGTCGTCGAGCTGCGCGTCCATGCGAACCTCTTTCATTCGCCAATCGCGCCCCGCCTGTTAATTAACGTTAACGCCGAGCATGGCCGGATTGTGGCGAATTCGGCCTCGTTTGGCTCTATGCACCGCTTCAGCCCGGTTCTGGCTGGACAATCCGCCGGTTCGTCCCACAATGAAGCAAAAATAACGGGGGCGCAAAAAACAACGGGAGGAACAAGATGCTCGGGCTGATGCAGGAATGGCCGCTGCTTTGCCACAAGCTGATCGACAACGCCGAGAGGCAGCACGGCCGACGCGAGATCGTGTCGCGTTCGATCGAGGGGCCGATCGTGCGCAGCACATACGCCGAAATCCATGATCGTGCCCTGAAGGTCGCCGAGCGGCTAGAGCGTGACGGTTTCGGGCTTGACGACCGCATCGCGACCCTGGCCTGGAACACCGCGCGCCACATCGAGGCGTGGTACGGCATCATGGGTGTCGGCGCGATCTATCACACGCTCAACCCGCGGCTCTTTCCCGAGCAGATCACCTGGATCATGAGCAATGCCGAGGATAAGGCGATCTTCGTCGACCTGACCTTCCTGCCGCTGCTTGAAAAGATCGCCGGCGCGGTCAAGTCGCTGAAGCAGGTTATCGTGCTGACCGACAAGGTGCATTTGCCCGAGACTGCGCTGCCCAATGTCGTTGCCTATGAAGAATGGCTTGCTCAAGCCGACGGCAACTTCGCCTGGAAGACAGTCGATGAAAACACCGCCGCCGGCATGTGCTACACCTCGGGCACGACGGGCGACCCGAAGGGCGTGCTCTACAGCCATCGTTCGAACGTGCTGCACGCCATGATCCAAGCCATGCCCGACGCCATGGGCCTGTCGTCGCGCGATACCATATTGCCGGTCGTGCCGATGTTTCACGCCAATGCCTGGGGCCTTGCCCAGAGCGCGCCGATGATTGGCGCCAAGCTGGTCATGCCCGGCTGCAAGATGGATGGCGCTTCGATCTACGAGCTGCTCGACACCGAGAAGGTGACCTTCAGCGCCGCCGTGCCGACGGTGTGGATGATGCTTCTCCAGCATCTGGAAGAGACCGGCAAGAAACTACCTTATCTGCAGAAAGTCGTCATCGGCGGCGCGTCCTGTCCACGCGCGATCACGACGAAGTTCCAGGACAATTACGATGTCCAGGTCGTCCACGCCTGGGGCATGACCGAGATGTCGCCGGTCGGCACGCTGTGCACCCTGAAGCCGGACTATGCCGGGCTGAAGGGTGACGCCCGCCTCGCCGTCCAGCAGAAGCAGGGCTTTACGCCGTTCGGCATCGAAATGAAGGTAACGGACGACGACGATAACGAACTGCCATGGGACGGCAAGACCTTCGGCCGACTCAAGGTCCGCGGGCCGACCGTCGCGCGCGCCTATTATGGCGGCATCGGATCCGAACAGTTCGATGAACAAGGCTGGTTTGATACCGGTGATATCGCGCATATCGACCCCGGCGGCTACATGCAGATCACCGATCGCGCCAAGGACGTGATCAAGTCTGGCGGCGAATGGATCTCGACCATCGAGATCGAGAACCTCGCGGTCGGCCATCCGGACGTCGCGGAGGCCGCCGCCATCGGCATTCCGCATTCCAAATGGGGCGAGCGGCCTTTGCTCGTGGTCGTCCGCAAGCCGGGCAGGGAGCCGACCAAGACGGACATCCTCGCCTTCATGGACGGCAAGGTGGCGAAGTGGTGGATGCCGGACGACGTCGCCTTTGTCGGCGAAATCCCACACACCGCTGCCGGCAAGATCCAGAAGATTACCTTGCGTCAGCAGTTCCGGGATTATCATCTGCCGACGGATTGACTGGAGATGCGGCGTCTTTGTGCCTTCAAGCCGCCGCTGAAAGGCACTATGCCTTTGTTCGGGTTGGGGCAGCGCGGAAAGCAATGACGGTAATTGCCGAGCGACAGACATCGAGGGCTGCCGGTTGGTCGCGGCGCACCGGCGCTTTTTCGGCGGTCCTGCTGCTGACGGTGCTCATCGGCTACCGATATGACCTCGTCGAGACGCCGACATTCCTGTGGGTGCTCGGCATTGTCGCGTTGCTGGCGGCGTTTGCGCTTCTGTTCGCCGGGTTTGCCTTTGCGCGATTGTGGAATTTCGGTGATCGCGGCGGCCACGACCTGACCGCCGGCGCCTTGCTGGCGCTTCTGGTGCTCATCCCTTACGCTGTCGCGGCCTATTGGGCAGCGACCTATCCGCCGCTGCGCGACATCTCGACGGATTTCGACGACCCGCCGGCGCTCGATATTTCTACCCGGACAATGGATATGAACGAGCTTTTGCCGCTGACGCCCGGCGAGCAGCGCCTGCAAACCGAAGCTTATCCGCTTGTTACCGGACGCAGCTACACCTTGCCTTTCGATCGCGTTCTGGAGGCGGTCAAAACTGTGCTCGATCGGCGCGGCTGGCAGCTCACGGCGCCGTTTCCAGACGCAGCAGGGCAAAGCGACGTGACGGTCAATGCGCTGGCCAAGAGCTTCCTGCTTGGCCTTCCCGCCGATGTCGCCATCCGCGTGACCGACGATGGCGACGCGGTCATCGTCGATATGCGCTCGGCCTCGCGTTACGGCCGCTATGACCTTGGCGACAATGCAGCGCGCATCACCGATTTCCTTGCCGAACTCGACCAGGAAGTCGCCGGCCAGGTGGGTGTGGCGCCGGCGGAATGATATTTGATCGTGTTACTTTGCCGGCGCAAAAACGCCGTCGATAACCGGCGCGCCATCGGTGTGGACTAGGCCGCGCGCCACCAGATCTTCCAGATGGGCAAGCACCGACAGGCCGGCGGCGCCCTGCAGGCGCGGATCGGTATCGCGATAGATCGCCTCCACCATCGTCCTGATCGTGCGGTCGCCGCTGTTGATCCGCTTCAGAATCGCCCGTTCGCGCATCTTGCGATGCGTTTTCAATCCGCGCATGAAGTTGCGCGGCTCAGTCACCGGCCCGCCATGACCGGGCAGCAGCAGCCGGTCGTCGCGCTCGATCAGCCGATCGAGCGATGTCATGTAGTCGGCCATGGCGCCGTCCGGCGGCGCGACGACCGTCGTTGACCACGCCATGACGTGATCGGCCGAGAAAAGAATGCCGGTCCCCTCCAGCGCGAAGGCCGCGTGATTGGCGGTATGGCCGGGCGTCAGCACCGTCCGGATCGCCCAGCCGTCACCGTCGATCACCATATCGTCCAGCAGCGCGATGTCTGGAACGAACTCGATATCGGCACTGGCATCGAGCGGATTGACCTCGCCGGTGCGCAGCGGCCGCGCTGGGCGATGCCGGCCTTCCGCCAGAACCACCGCACCGGTATGCTGCTTCAGCCGCGCCGCCAGCGGCGAATGGTCGCGATGCGTGTGGCTGACGAAGATATGGCTGACCGGCCTGGTCCCGATCGCTTCGAGCAGCGTTCGAAGATGCGCCTCGTCATCCGGACCCGGATCGATAACCGCGAGCGTCTCGCGTCCGACGATATAACTGTTGGTTCCGTGAAAGGTGAACGGGCCTGGATTCGGGGCCGTGATCCGAAGCACGTCTGCCGCAACGGCCACGCCCTGGCCGTAGGCCGGGTCGAAGCTGGTATCGAATCTCAGCGCCATGGCGAACGTCGCGACCTTTTTTGGGGGGAGGGCAAAACCGATTGCCGCATAGCACGGAAGCCAATATAGGAAAACGCAAGGCCGCGTTCGGCGGCAATCCGGAACGGGGAAGACCATGGCAATTGCAACGACGATGCGTCCGCTTATTTCTCTCGCTCTACCTGAAAAGGGCGCGGCCCGGCTGGCGGGACAGCTTTTGCTAGCGATCGCCGGAACGCTGCTGCTGATCTTGTCGGCCAAGACGAAGGTTATGCTCGGACCGGTCGATATCTCGATGCAGACGCTTGCCGTCTTGCTGATTGCCGCTGCCTTCGGCATGCGCCTTGGCGTCGCGACGCTGCTTCTCTACATGGCTGAAGGCGCGATGGGCTTGCCTGTCTTCCAGAGCACGCCGGAAAAGGGCATCGGCATCGCCTACATGCTCGGTTCGACCGGCGGCTATCTAGCCGGCTTCGTCGTCATGGCAGCGATCGTTGGCTGGGCTGCCGACCGTGGCTGGGATCGCCATCCCATCAAGCTGTTCAATGCCATGCTGGTGGCCGAGATCGTCATGATGGCGATGGGATTTGCCTGGCTGGCGCTGTTGATCGGCCCGGAAAAGTCCTGGCAGTTCGGCGTGTTGCCCTTTATCGTCGGTGATCTGATCAAGGTTGCGCTGGCCGCCAGCCTGGTGCCGGCTATCTGGTCATTGCTGAAGCGTTCGTGAGGCCGATCAGAATCGGCATCGCTGTGCCATGACCTCGGTCTCACGGCTTACTGGCAGTTGTATCTCAGTGACGGCCTGTCGAAACAGCTTTTTATCGCAAACCGGGATGGCTCTGCAGGTATCTTGCTCTCGGGCGCAACGACATGCTGACGACCCGTCACATTAGCTTCAAGTCGGTCGACTAAGCACCAGAACAACCGGGATCGCCGTGCTACGCGTCACAGCGAATTGCCCGATATCGCCTGTCAGACGGCTGAAAAAGAAAGCGGGCCGATGCTTATTTAGGCACGGCTAATTTAATGAACAATTCGCGAGCAATTTTGATGAACCGTTCCCATTCTCGCGGCATAGTTGCTTGCTGGCATCGGCACACTGTCGTAACCCTTGGCGCCGACATGCCCGCCGACCCTGAGAGAGAGATACGTGACTAGCGCGGAAAAAACCACGAACGAGGTGAACACGCTGTTGGCGAAGCGGACCGCCGCGCCGGCAATCCGCTGGTACGCGGCCAGCGTCTTTCCAGGAAAGGAACATGTCGCCGAGCGGCATCTCCGGATCCAGGGATTCCAGCCGTTTGTGCCTCGCTACGAGAAAACCGTGCGTCATGCCCGGCGGCTCGAGACACGGTCCGCAGCTTATTTTCCGGGTTATATGTTCATCGCCCTTGATCTTGCGCTGCAACGTTGGCGCTCCGTCAACGGAACGTTCGGTGTGCGTTCCCTCGTCATGCAAGGCGACCGCCCTTTGCCGGTCCCCTCGGGTCTGGTAGAGCGCTTCATTGCGTTAACCGGCAGGCACGGCCTGCTCGATTTCAGCGGCAGCCTCGCAGCCGGTGCTTCGGTTCGGATCCTTTCCGGCCCTTTCGCGGAAATGATCGGCCGCCTTGACCGGCTCGATCCGGCTGGAAGAGCGCGGGTTCTAGTGGCCATCATGAATGGCGAGATCCCTGTCGAATTGGATGCCAGGGATCTCGTAGCCATCGCCTAGCGTCAAGCGCGGCGATGCGATGTAAATTGGTGTTGGATCGACTCCCAGGTTTTCACCCGGGAGTGCGGTAGCTATTGTTTGGTAGGAATATGGCTGTCCGACGAGATCGTCTCGTCGGCGCAGATTGAGAGTACACGATGCAAGTAACAATGATTGGTGCCGGCTATGTGGGGCTCGTCTCGGGTGCCTGTTTCGCCGACTTTGGCCATCAGGTCTGCTGCGTCGACCGCGATGCGGAAAAGCTTGCCATGCTAAAACTCGGCAAGATACCGATCTACGAGCCAGGACTCGACGACCTCGTAACCACCAACACTGCGCAAGGCCGCTTGCGTTTCGACGACGATCTGGCGGATGCCGTTTCCCAGTCGGATGTCGTCTTCATTGCCGTAGGCACGCCATCGCGGCGTGGCGACGGTCATGCCGATCTGTCTTTCGTCTACGACGCGGCCGCCGAAGTCGGCCGCGCGCTCAAAGGATTTACGGTCGTGGTGACGAAATCGACCGTCCCTGTCGGTACCGGCGATGAGGTGGAACGCATCATTCGCGAGCAAAATCCGGCCGCCGATTTTGCGGTGGTTTCTAATCCGGAATTTCTTCGCGAAGGATCTGCGATCGAGGACTTCAAGCGGCCCGACCGCATCATAGTTGGGACCGATGCCGAACGGGCCAAAGCCGTCATGGGCGAGATCTACCGGCCGCTGTCGCTGAATGTCGCGCCGATATTCTATACGAGCCGGCGTACGGCGGAGCTTACCAAATATGCTGGCAACGCGTTCCTGGCCATGAAGATCACCTTCATCAACGAAATTGCCGATCTCTGCGAGCGGTTGGGAGCCGATGTTCAGGACGTCGCACGCGGCATCGGCATGGACAATCGCATCGGCGCCAAGTTTCTTCATGCCGGGCCGGGCTATGGCGGTTCCTGTTTCCCGAAAGATACGCTGGCGCTGGTCAAGACCGCGCAGGACGCGGCAAGCCCCGTACGGCTTATTGAAACGACAGTCTCGATAAATGACCAGCGCAAACGGGCGATGGCGCGCAAGGTGGTCGAGGCCTGCGGCGGTTCGGTTCGCGGCAAGACCATCGGTATTCTCGGCCTTACGTTCAAGCCGAACACCGACGACATGCGCGATGCCCCATCGTTGGCCATCATTCAGGCACTCCAGGACGCAGGCGCTTCGATCAAGGCCTATGATCCAGTGGGCATGGAGCAGGCGCGCAAGATGATCGAGGGCATTGAATTCGGGGAAAGCGCCTACGCGGTAGCTGACGGCGCGCATGCTATCGTCATCGTCACCGAGTGGAACGCGTTTCGGTCGCTGGACCTCAAGCGGCTCCGTGCGCTCATGGCGACGCCGGTGATGGTCGACCTGCGAAACGTCTACCGCGGCGAGGACGTCATGAAGGAAGGCATAGCCTATTCCAGTATTGGCCGAGAGCGGCATCCTGTCAGGTGAACGTCAAGGTTTTCATGGGAACCGATTCGCAGGATTCAAATTGATCGCCACCACCATCCATCTACCCAACAAACGGCATCTCCTGCTTCGGATGCGCATTCAGCTGCTCGGCGGATTGACATTCGCGATTCTGCTGCCGGCGCTGATCCGCTTGTCGTTCGATCACGAGGTAATCCGGTCACCGAACCTGCAGGTTACGATCTTTGCAGCGTTTGTCGCGCATACGACAGGTTATTTCCTTTATAAACGCATCGGCAATTTCCCGGGCGTGGCAGCGGCTGGCTACATCCTGCCAACCTTCGCGCTGACCTACGGCCTGGTGTTCGCGACGATTTTCTTCTTTAGATTCGACTACAGCCGGTTCCAGGCCGCGGCGAGCTTCATTCAATCGACGCTTTGGTATTTTGGTTTGAGCTTGGCCACCCGGCGGCTCGATGCACACCGATTGGCGATAATTCCTGGCGGAGACGTCAACAGGCTGGAGAGCATACCGGGCGTTTACTGGCACAGGATTCATTCGCCTGACACGGTCGTCGAGCACGCGACCGGCGTGGTGGCCGATCTTCGAGCGGACCTTTCAGGTGAATGGGAGCGGTATATTGCCGACCGGGCGCTTTCGGGAATACCAGTCTATCACGTCAAGCAAATCAGTGAGTCTCTCACGGGCAGGGTAGAGATCGAGCATCTGTCTGAAAACACATTGGGATCCTTGAATCCAAACCAGGCTTACCTAAAGGTAAAGCAGGCAATAGACTTGGCTTCTGCATTGTTTGTGCTTGTCGTTTTCTCGCCATTGCTGTTGTTCGTGGCGATTGCCGTAAAGATCGATTCGCCTGGACCGGCACTATTTAGACAAAAGCGAATGGGCTATAGGGGCCATTCGTACGAAGTCTACAAATTTCGAACGATGAAGCTCAGCGACACAGTTGTCGACGAGAAGGAAGCGGCCATCACGAAGGCCGGCGATTCACGCATCACCCGCATGGGGCGGTTCTTGAGAAAATCCAGGATCGACGAGTTGCCGCAGGCCTTCAACATCCTGCGCGGTGAGATGAGCTGGATCGGACCGCGGCCGGAAGCACTCGTACTGTCGCAGTGGTACGAAGCGGAGCTGCCGTTCTATCGATACCGGCACATCGTTCGTCCGGGCATTACCGGATGGGCGCAAGTCAACCAGGGCCACGTTGCGGCCGTCGATGATGTGCTGGAAAAACTTCACTACGACTTCTACTACATCAAGAATTTCTCCCCTTGGCTCGACGTGCTGATTGTGTTTCGTACCGTCCGAACCATGCTGACAGGATTTGGTGCGCGTTGAGCGAGGGTGTTCTAACCATTAACCCCGTGTGGAATAGAAACCCCAAGAAAGAGTGTTTCCGTTGAATCTAGATTCGAAGAAAATAGCTATTATAGGATTGGGCTACGTCGGATTGCCACTCGCTGTTGCATTCGGGAGGACCCGCGAGGTCGTCGGCTTTGACATCAACGAAGCTAGAGTTGCTTCGTTGAAGAGAGGCGAGGACGCCACATTGGAGGCAGATAAGGAGGAAATTAG
This sequence comes from Mesorhizobium sp. M0189, assembly GCF_040322135.1. NCBI lineage: Bacteria > Pseudomonadati > Pseudomonadota > Alphaproteobacteria > Hyphomicrobiales > Phyllobacteriaceae > Mesorhizobium > Mesorhizobium sp. M0189. Next base: position 23,047 of record NZ_JAMYSW010000018.1, on the reverse strand, counting down.
ACTTGCCTCCGGCTTGACGTTCACCACTTCTGTGGCCGATCTTAAGAGCTGTGGCATATTCATTGTCACTGTCCCTACGCCGATTGATAAGGCCAACAGGCCTGACTTGAAGCCATTGATTTTGGCTTCAAAGACCGTTGGAGAGGCGCTATCGCCTGGAGCTGTTGTCATTTTTGAGTCGACCGTCTATCCGGGTTGCACCGAAGAGGTTTGCGCCCCATTGATCGAACATGCATCGGGTCTCCGATTCAACCGGGACTTCTTCATGGGATACAGCCCTGAACGAATTAATCCAGGCGACCGAGAGCACCGGCTACAGACGATTGTCAAGGTGACTAGTGGGTCCACTCCTGAAGCAGGAAAGGCCATTGATGAGTTGTACGCCTCAATCGTACCAGCAGGAACGCATCTTGTAAGCAGCATTGCCGTGGCTGAAGCTGCCAAAGTGATCGAGAACACGCAACGCGACTTGAACATTGCGTTGATGAATGAGCTTTCGTTGATTTTCGGCAAGCTCGGAATTGATACCTTGGAGGTGTTGGATGCCGCAGCCACCAAGTGGAACTTCTTAAGGTTCACCCCGGGCCTTGTTGGCGGTCACTGCATCGGCGTAGATCCCTACTATCTCACCCACAAGGCGCAAGAACTCGGCTACCATCCGGAAGTCATACTCGCAGGGCGTCGAATCAACGACGGCATGGGAAAACATGCAGCGGACCAGACAGCCCGCCTGATGATGCGCAAAGGAATATCCGTCGTTGGCAGCCGAGTTCTTGTGATGGGCGCAGCCTTCAAGGAAAATTGCCCGGATTTGCGAAATTCCAAGGTCGCCGACCTGGTCGCACAATTGAAGGAATATAATGCCCATGTTGACCTCTGGGACCCCTGGGTCGATCCGCAGGAATGTGCTCGAGAACTCGGCGTGCTTAGTGTGAAGGACAATCCCGCGGGGGCCTATGACGGTGTGATAGTGGCGGTGGGGCACAGGCAATTTCATGCGCTGGGGGGTGCAGGTCTTCAAGCGCTTCGCAAGACCCCAGGTGTCATTTACGACATCAAGGGCCTGTTTCCCAAGGAAATTACGGATGGACGTTTCTGATGAAAATTTTGGTGACCGGCGCTGCTGGGTTTATTGGCTATCACGTATCGAAGCGTTTGCTGGAGCGCGGTGATGAGGTGGTCGGAATAGACAACGTCAACAGCTACTACGATCCCGAAATTAAAGAAGCGAGACTGCGCTTGCTGGACGAAGCGAACCGCAGAAGTAATTCTGGCTTTCATTTTATCCGCGGCAATCTGGCTGAAAAGGGCGTGGTGGATGCCTGCTTTGCTGCTCATGCATTTGATCGCGTGATCCATCTCGCCGCCCAGGCTGGAGTGCGCTACAGCCTGGAAAACCCACATGCCTACGTGGAAAGCAACATCATCGCCTACACCAACATACTTGAGGCGTGCCGCGCCAGTCGTGTGGCCCATCTGACATATGCAAGTACCTCAAGCGTCTATGGGGCGAATACCAACATGCCTTTTTCCGAGCATCGCCCTGCCGACCATCCGCTGCAGTTCTATGCGGCGACAAAGCGTGCGAACGAACTGATGGCGCACAGCTATAGCCACCTGTTCGACTTGCCCACCACCGGGCTTCGCTTCTTCACCGTCTATGGTCCTTGGGGCCGCCCGGATATGGCGCTTTTCCTGTTCACCAAAAGTATCCTGGCCGGGGAGCCCATCAAATTGTTTAACAACGGCAACCATACACGCGACTTCACTTACGTCGAGGACATTGCTGAGGGCGTTATTCGTGCAAGCGACCAGCCTGCAGCTCCGAATCCGGACTGGAACTCAGCTGATCCGGACGCTGCAACCAGCAGTGCACCCTGGCGGATTCTTAATATCGGAAACAGCACACCCGTGCCGCTGTCTGAGTATGTTCGCGCGTTGGAAGATGCCTTACAAATTAGGGCGATTACAGAACTCCATCCGTTGCAGCCTGGTGACGTTCCGGACACTTTCGCCGATGTCTCAGAGATAACTAGAACGCTTGGCTACAAACCAACGACTAGCGTGAAGGATGGCGTAGCAATGTTTGTCGCGTGGTATAGAGAATACTACTCCATATAATGAACGAGTCCCTTTGACACGTAATACTTGGCTGGAGAGGGAGACGAATGGGAATTGCTAGGCGGTTCATAAACTTCAACGTCAAAATCTGCCGATGGATAGACGGGTTCTTACCTATTGCGTTGCGGCGCGATGGAAACGAGTATTTCCTTTCCCAGGTTTTGCCGGGAGCATTTTCAGACGGTTCGCTGATCTATGACCTTGGGGGCGGCTCTGAACCGTGCATCCGTTTGGAAGATAAGATGCGGATGAATTTGAAAATTGTGGGCATCGATATAAGTGCTGACGAACTAGCCGCGGCTCCAAGCGGAATATACGATGAAACGATAGCCGCCGACTTATGCCAATACACTGGGAGAGGAGATGCCGACTCGGTTGTTTGTCAGGCCACACTCGAACACGTGTACGACACCGCGAAGGCCATTAGAGGTATTGCAAGTGTCGTCAGGCCAGGAGGCAGAGTGTTTATCTTTGCACCCTGTCGGAACGCGCTCTTTGCCAGAATTAATTTAGTTCTTCCGGAGTCGATAAAGAAGAGGATACTCTTTGCAATTTTCCCCAAAAAAGGAGAAGGGCACGATGGGTTCAGGGCTTACTATGATAAATGCGTCCCCAGCCTTATAGAAAAATTAGCGTTGCAGAATGGCCTGAGTGTCGAGGAGCGTAAGGTCTTCTGGATTAGTTCGTATTTCAGCTTTTTCGTGCCATTTTACATACTGTGGAGGGGATGGCAGCTGGTTGCATTTGCGCTGCTCGGCAAGGATGCCGGTGAGACGTTTGCTTATGTTCTGAGGAGAAATCTGGGCGGTGGAGCTGGTGCGCGGCAAGGGTCGGTTTAGGATACTTGGATTTAGTGCCAGAGAGAATTGGGTGATGCGAAGGGCCCTGTTCGTCGTCCCTATCGATCGAGCGGGTGGCGCGGAGAGGGTTATTTCGCTACTGGCAAAAGAACTGTCCTTGGCGGAAGATTGGGACGTGGAGATTGCGGTTTTGGCTGGACCAACGCCGTCGTTCTTTGGAGGGCGCGTTGGAACAGCGCGGGTGAGCTATGGTGTAGGGGGAGGTCATCTTGGGAGTGAGTGGCGGCTGCTCGCGAGGCTCCGTAGATCTCGCTACGACCTGGTGTTTTCGTCACACATACGGATGAATGCGTTTTTGGCGGCCTGCCACCGGGTTGGTTGGCTTCGCTGTAAACGGTTTGTCACGCGAGAATCCACAATCTTCGCCAAACGGTACGGAGGTCTTAGATTGATGGCATATCGAGCTCTCTACTCTGTCTACGGCAGTCAAGATTTGATCATCGCCCAGACTGGGGAAATGAAGGCGGCGCTAGAGAACGTGACGCCTTGCAGAGCATTTGATCGTGTCAGCGTGCTTGGGAATCCGATTGACGCTGTAGAAGTGGCTTCGATGGCCGAGCAGGCGATCGCCACGGATTTTGAAGAAAGAACTGCCAACACGCCCTACATAGTATGGTGTGGAAGGATGGTCGAAGTAAAGAGGCCGCTTTTAGCAATAGATACGCTGCACGAGATCGTAAGAACGACCGGAAAAAAAGTAGTGCTCGTAATGATTGGATCTGGTCCTCTCCAGGCCGAGGCTGAAGGGTACGCCGCTTCACTAGAGCTCTCGGATCAGGTGATCTTTGCTGGGCAGCTTCAGAACCCGTTTCCTATAATGAAGGGCGCCCGTTACGGCCTGCTGACCTCTTCGCACGAGGGGTTTCCCAACGTTCTAATCGAAATGATGGCATGTGGGGTAAAACGAATCGTAACCACCCCTTGTTCTGGAGATCTTGACACGTTGGCCGGAGTAGTGGTCGCGGAATCCTCCAAGGAATCTCTTGCAAAAGCTCTCCTTGAGGACCACGACGCACTGAAAACATTGGAGGGCTATCACGCGGCGATATCAAAGCGCTCCGTGAAGCTATATCTTTCATATGTAGTCCAAGGCGAAAGCCCAGTGGTGAAACAAATTAGCGAAGCGGTTCCAAGCTAAATCCTCCGACAAAGCCAAGCAATTTCACTTCATTGTAGAATTGGAGAAGTAAGTGTTGAAAACGATGCTTCGACTTGTCGAGGCAATTGTGATAAGATCTGCTCCCGGCGTACTTAACCTGATCACGCTCTTGCTGATAGGTAAATGGATGCCGGCCGCGGACTATGGAGCTTATAGTACCGTAGTCGCCACCTCGGGCCTGGTATCCAGCGTGGCGTTCGGTCCATTCGCGTTCGCCATAGTCTCTCAGCATGCCAAGATCGCCGCCGAAGGTAAGATCAAGGAATACGAGTCGTCGCTTGTTTCACTAAGTGCACTTGTCTCTCTAGTTCTGGCTGTAGTTGTATCTGTGCCGGCATATTTTGGATTGGTGCCGTGGGCGTTTATAGCGCCATTCGTAGCGTTTGGATTCTATACAACCGTTCAGGAAATATTACACGCGCGCCTCTCTCTTTGGCTTTATGGTACAGCATCTCTCGCTCAGTCTATAGCTTACATCCTACTGGCTTGGGTGATCGTCAGACCAAATCCGACGCCATCAATGGCTCTTATCGCCTTTTCAGCAAGCTACGCAGTTGCAGCGGGAATTTCTCTTTTGCTTTCCCGGCCGACGATCTTATTACTGCCGAGATTCTCTGTTGTCAGGGAGACGCTAAGAGTCGGAGGAACTTACACGTTGAGCACTATAACAGAACAATGCCTATATTTAGGCATGCGCTATCTTCTATTGTGGTTTGGTACTCCGCAGCACCTTGGAGTGTTTTCGTTTTCGGTTGACCTGGCACAGAGGGTTGTGGGGTTCATAATAAATGCGTCGTCCTTTATAACGGTCCCGAACGCGTTTAAGCACGCGTCGACAGGAGATACTTCAGAGTTTCGACGAACGTTAATGGGAGGAGCGGCGTTAGCCGCCTTGTGCTCTTTTGTCACTCTTGCTGGAATTATGGCTTCTTATGAAACTGGATATTTTTCCGCCCTTTCTAACGAACTTTTTCGCCCTCTCTCCTTCATTATAGTGTCAATAGCAATCATGTTAAACCGGACTAAGAAAATGGCAGTCGATCCAATTGCCATAAACAACAGACGTCCCCTCGTTATAGCCCTCGGATATTTGCTTGGGATCCCCGTAATGATTGCGTCTTGCGCGGGTTTGACCGGCTCTGGAATTTCTCTGGCTTTTGAATTGTCATACTTGTTCGCATACTGCGCATCAACTCTAATGACCTTGCTCCTGGTTAGAAACCAGAGCTGGGCAACAGGAAGGATTTGTGGATGAAGCTCGCGCCGTACATACAAGAGGCTGTGCTCGGAATTCGCGCTAGAGTGAACAGAGCGGTTGACGCACGGTGGAACAACGCCCCTTTCGGAACCGCGCCACATGCCACTAGGGAGCAATACCTTGGGTGGCACCGGCAAGCACAAAAGCACGAGTACGATGAGATTGATCGGCTCGAGAAGGACTTGGGTTACACGATTGATCGGCAATGGCTTGATGAGCTTGCGCTTCATACGCAAATCGTAAAAAAGAAATCCGACCTAGCCTATCCTCACGGGAGGCTGCTGTACACTTTGATGCGCAATATGCTCAGCAATTCGGGTCTAGATTTCACAACGGTGCTCGAGACAGGTACAGCTCGGGGATTTTCGGCACTTTGCATGAGCAAGGCGATGGCGGACCAAGGGGTTGCTGGCCGGATCGTTACGCTGGACGTCTTGCCTCACCTGAAACGGCAGATCTGGAATTGCATTGACGACCATGACGGACCCAAATCTCGCGCCGAGATCCTGCAGCCGTGGGCGGACTTGACTCGAAACGTTCTGTTTTTACAGGGGGACACTTTGGACCTCTTGCCCAAAGTGGGCTTGGATCGCATTAATTTTGCGTTCCTTGATGCCCAGCATATCGAAAGCAGCGTTATGCAAGAATTTGAGCTGGTTTCGGCGCGCCAGAAGAAAGGCGACATGATCGTTTTTGACGACGTGACCAGCAAGCTATTTCCTGGCGTCGTTAGGGCAGTTGATAGAATTGAGAACTCTGGGCTGTACAGTGTCAAACGCCTAGTGATTTCTGATAGCCGTGCTTATGCATGGGCGCAACGAATTTGAACTCGGCGCTTCTGAAGGGCTGCGGCGCGTTCCTTGCGTTTAAGAGAGACCTATTGAGATGTAAGAAGGGGTGGGCCGAATGAAAGGCCAACACCTGATCATTATTGTAAACTTGGCTTGGAACATCGTTAATTTCCGTGCGGGGTTAGTTCGTACGCTGATCGCGGCGGGATATAAGGTCACCGTCGTCGCTGTTGCCGATGGTTATGAGAATCGGGTCGTCGAACTAGGTTGTGATTTCATACCGGTGAAAATGGCGGAACATGGAACATCGCCGTTGGAAGACATCAAGCTGATGTTTCGATACTATAAGATATTCGCGGTGAAGCGGCCGGATGCAATACTAAGCTTCACCATAAAGCCGAACATATTTGGTAGTTTGGCTGCTAACTGGTTGTCTATTCCGGTCATTAACAACGTTCCAGGACTTGGCGCCGCCTTCTCAGGTAAGAGGTTGATCAAGTTTGTAGTGGAGGGGCTATATCGAATATCCTTCCGCAGAGCGTTTAAGGTCATATTTCAGAACGATCAGGACCGCGAGCTCTTTTCGGAAAGGCGATTGGTGGAGCCATCGAAGACGCTGGTTGTTCCAGGCTCCGGAATAGATCTTTCGCATTTTCAAGGCTCGGGGAGGCTGACCAATGACAGCTCAGCCGAGGGATTGACATTCATTTTCGTTGGGAGGCTGCTTCGCGAGAAAGGGGTCTTAGAATTTGTCGAGGCTGCGCGGGTTGTGAAGAGCTTGCGACCGGCTTCGCAGTTTCAGATACTGGGATTTATCGCAGAGGGCAGCAACGCAATAACAGAATTGGAGCTGGCAGCCTGGCAAGATGAGGGGATTGTTGAATACCTCGGATCTTCTGATGACGTTAGGCCGTTCATTCAAAACGCAGATTGTGTTGTGCTCCCGTCATTTTACAGAGAAGGAACACCCCGGAGTTTGCTTGAGGCTGCCGCCCTCAGCAGACCTATAATCACCACGGATTGGGTAGGATGTCGGGACGTGGTGGACGATGGTATAAATGGGTATCTCTGCAAAGTTAAGGATCATGCGCACCTGGCAGAGCAACTCATGAGGTTTATTGCTCTCGGCGATGACCAGAGAATGGCCATGGGAGCGGCGGGTCGGTCGAAAGTAGAGCAGCAGTTTGACGAGAAAATTGTGGTTCGTCGCTACATCGATGCTCTCCAGGAGTGCCGACGTGATTTTAGCACGCGTTCGAGATGGAAGCATAAGGGCCGTATGAAATGACGACGCAGCCGAGGAGCTTGCAGTGTCAATTTCTATGTCCGCGCTTATGCATTCCGCGACGCATATCGGTCCGGCCGACCGCCAACCAGATCCGCACCTGGCTCGGAACCGGGATCATGAAACACCCAGCGCCTTCACCATCGCCGCCGCCGGTGTTGGCGGGGTGGTCAGCGGAATCCGCAGCCGCACCTTGCCGGCGACCTCCAGCTCGATCACCGCTGGTGGCGCCGCCGGCCGCGAAACGGCGACAGGCTCATCGGGAGCCACGACAACTTCGGCAAATCGTGCGGCGCTACTTGTAGATCAGGCTGGTCGCGACATCGTACTGACGCGCCACCGCCGCCACTGTGGCCCCGGGCGCGAATGTCGCGGCCAGTATCCGGCACTGATCCGCTTCACTCCAATGCCGCCGCCGCTCCGGCCCGGTCAATAACGTCACATGGCTCATGCTGTGCTGCTAACTACGCTCGTAAGGACGACCTTAAGAGCGCAGCCTCGCTACCGTGCCATCTTCTCGCAAGGCGGCCTTCGCCGGAGGGTATCTCCGCGCCACAAGAGCGGACAGGATCAAGATCGTCTGGTGGGACGGCAGCGGCGTGTGTCTTTATGCCAAGCGATTGGACGACGCGAAGTTCTGCTGGCCGCGGATCGGCCACCACCGGGTCCAACTCAATCATGCTCAGCTGATGGCTCTGGTTGACGGAATGGACTGGAAACGGGTTCGGACGGAGACCGTCAGGCGGCCGCAATCGGTTGGTAAACCTTGCGGCATGATGAATCAGGGATCTGAAAACGCGGGAAAATTGCCCCGAATATGCTCCGATTTTGGCCATGTCGGCATCCGAACTCGCGCTCCCGGACGACGTTGACGCGCTCAAGGCGATGGTTATTGCCATGGCCGAAAGGCCGCCCTTCTGGAGGGCGCAACCTCCATCTCGAGCTGGTCAACAAGAGCGCCGATGAGCGGATCGCACTCCTGACGGCGATGGTAAAGATGCTGGAGCGGGGGCGCTTCGGCAGTCGCTCCGAAAGGTTGCGGACCGGTGCGCTGAGCCATCGGACCGGCACAAGGCCCTATGTAGGGTCTAAATCAACTGTAGAGCTGACTTCTGGTGCACTATGCGCCGGACCGGAAGGCCGAGCGTCCGATCGCCAGTCTCGCGGGCTTTGGCGGAATCTTGCAGGTCGACGGTTATGGCGGCTATCGCGTGCTGGCGACAAAAGCGGCGTAACGCTCGCCTCCTGCTGGGCACATGTGCGCCAGCGCTTCTATGACCTGGCCGGCAGCCGGTTCCGCGCCGGTTGCCAGCGAGGCGGTGAGAAGGATCGCCGAGCTCTACAAGATGGAGACGCCATCCGTGGCCGATCGGCTGATGAACGCCTCGGCATTCGCCAGGAAAAGAGTACTCCAATCATCGCGGCACTCGACCCATGGCTGCGTGAAAAGCTCGGCCTGATCAGTCAGAAAGACCAAGCTCGCAGAGGCGATCCGCTACACGCTCTCGCGCTGGGAAGGCCTCTCGCGCTTTCTCGCGACGGCGCATAGAGATCGACAGCAAAGTGGTCGAGCGCTCAATCCGTCCGATCGCGCTCTACCGCAAGAACGTCCTCTTTGCAGACACCGGCGGCGGTGCTGAACACTGGGCCGTCATCGCCTCACTGATCGAACCTGCAAACTCAACGGTGTCGAGCAACTGGGCTATCTTGCGGGTCTTTCAACAGGATCGTCAACGGCCGCCCAACAGCCGCATCGACGACCTGCTGCCTTGGGTCTACACCCGGATCCCCGAGCTTAAGGCCGCGGCCTGAGAATAGCGCTTACCCAGCAGTGACCCAGGACCGCACAACGCCGCCGAACTCTCGGACTCGTAAACGATGGCGGTGCGCTCGGCTAATAAGCTTGAAGCTCGGTCCGAGTCTGAAGGAAGGTGAGAGATACTTGCACTATTGTCTTCCCGTCAAGGCCTGCCGGAGTATGAAAACGGAATAGTACGCACTGGACAATAGAGACCGTGCCGCGGCTGTGACCGATCTATGTCGACCAAAAAGAAACCCTCGGACGATCGTTATTTTGTGCTTTAACATTGGCCTGGGGCTACCCCTTTTTACATTGCTGATGACCGACGTGAGTCCCCCTGGGAAGTAGCACTTAACACCAATCGCCTCATCGACACACATGACGTCATAATTAAGCGCCAATCTATACCAGAGGAGCGAAGTGGGTACCCGCCGGGCACCCCTGTAGTATTTATCGACCACTGACTTTAGAATTTCCGAACGTATTATTTCACGTTTATCGCCTTGTACGTGGTCGTCGAACCTCATTTGAAGGAAGTTGGTCCGTTTTCTTACAAACTGGCTTCCATGGAGGCGCCCGTCCGGCTCCTGGTAATGAACGACAATCCCGCACAGGCCATTGTCCGTGCAGCCCATCAAATGGTTAATTATGGTGGGAATATTTTGGACGATGATCTGATCGTCGTCATCATAGATTGCGATGAATTTGCCTTTAGCTCGGGCAACGGCTGCTCGCCTTGACCCCGCACTTCCGGAATTCATACCTGAAGTAACAGTCAAACGAGAATCTTTGATCGAAAGCAGTTCCTCCAAAGTTCCATCGGTTGATCCGTCCACATGGATGCAAACTTCGATCGGTTGGTCGCTCGCCAAAATATCACGGACCAAGGCGGTTGCCATCTCGCGTCGATTGAACGTCGCGATACAGAAACTTAGGATGGGACTTGTATCTGCAAACATTGTAGGAAGCTGCTCCTGAACGCGGAATCTCGCGACACCCTATGCCATGGAACATGTGGGGCGTCGATCCAAAGAATTGGGGCTGCCCCGGCCGCGACGCAATTTACTCGGCCAGCAGTTCTACGCTAGGTCATAACTTTCAGAGCTTATGGCGCCAAGAGTTTCGCGGTTGGCTGCCAGGGGCGCCTAATGCTCGAGCCTCCACTACCGGCCGGCCGGCCTCGAGCAGGGATTCCTTCGACCAGGCTGCGGTCCAACTGTTGTCATCGTGCATTGCGCCGAGTGAACGAATTGGACAAATCCTTCCGTCACTGAGAAAGGACGTGAACCCGTCCCAACGCTTCAGCATATAGTCGATAGGCTCGACAACCGGAGAACTGCGGAATATCTTGCTCCATTCGGTCCCCATCCAGGCCTCAAGTTCGGTGACGAGAAGACGGCTCTCCTACCGGCGTCGTTGCAGACGTTCGTCCGTTGATGTCGCACCCGACTCGCGTCGATGCGTTTGACCGCCTCGAACGCGATCGGCGAGATCGGCGCGGTGTTCTTGCCGCTTGGCATTGGTGGCGCTGTCGGCAAGCACGAAGAATTTACGACGCGCATGCGCCTAGCACAGAGCTTGGGTCAGCGGACCGGGATCGCGATCCACCTTGAACCGCGGACTGTAGCCGACCTAGGCGTCGGCGTGCAGAACGCCGCTAAAGGTCTTCAGATGCCGCCAACCAGGGATGTCCTGTCGCCAATCGCGCGAGGCAAAATAGAGTGCCGCCGGCGGCGATTGCCCGCCGAATGGTCGGTCTTCCCCTGACGTAGGTCCAAATGCGGCCCGTAGCGGTTTTGCCCTTCGCCAAGAACGGTGGTCTCATCACCATGCAGGCGAGCAGCGCGAGCACATGCGCCTCGATCCTCGATCTGCGCATGCAACGGCTTCAGTGCAGTGCCGCGGCACAGGCTCCATGCACTCAGCCGTGATCGAGTCAAAACTTGCAAGCGCAATGGTATCGAACATCCTCACCTGGATCGTTGACGGTCGTCCCACAGCCAGCCGGATCGACGAGGATTCCTGCCATGGGCTCACTGCACAGCTAGACCTCAAGGCCGCGGCCTTGGAACAGCGGTTGCCAAATTCTCGCCGACCTTCGTCTTTGATCAAGCTTCAATATTCGATGAAGTCCAGTATAACCCTGAGACCTTCGAGCATCAGACCTGCACCTTTATGGTTTGAATCCATGGTTACTATGTCACCTGGATCCAAATAGCAGCCCGCCTGGTTTGCTCGGACACCAGCATCGCGACAAACGAACGCATTAAATCCTTCTGTAGCCGTGTCAGTCGTGGCGATGTTAATTGATGCTCCATTCCGATACCGCTTTAGCGAGATACTTCGATAATTCGTTTCATCGGGTGCCGCGTCCAACGAAACCAAAAATCTGCCGCGAGTGATCAACGTCCGACGCCGCGCGACGAACACGCCCTTTCTCACAGTACCTTTGGCGGACACATCGCCGACCTCGGCGTCTGCGTGCTCACCATGGATGTAGTTTTGGGTGTCGCCCTCCAGGATGACGGTTCCTCCAACTCTGTTTGTTTTACCCCACAGGACAGAGTAGGGGCTGTCGAGATAACGCCATACTACAGACCCGTTGATTGGTCGCCACACAGCGGTCCCGTCGAGGATTCTTTCGTCGGTTCCAGTGGGGCCGCCGGAGAATCCCGAAACGCCAGCTGTCATGCAGACGTAACAACGATCCTGATTCCTGCAGAGGTCGTCGACCAAGTATTTGCCGCCGCCGCCCCATGCAGGAATGGATTCGCTGCCATCATCAGGAATGGCTGTGCCTATCCCAGACGGACCGCCAGACCATCCCGACATACCGTCGACGGTCGAACGATAGAATCGACCATCATTGATGACTAGAGAGTTCCTTTTGTACAAGGTCTGCGCCTTCCAAGGTGCAACGCTCGTACTGTCGCCGGCGATCAATACGTCCCCTTCGATGTCGCAATTGTCTATGCTACAGTGGGCTGCTCGCGTGTGCAGAGATGTGAGAATCAAATCGGGATCGGTGCCGCCCAGCGTGTTGTTGCCGCCAGTGATGAGGCCGTCCACGACAGCACGAGACGGGGCCGATATCTTCAGGGCTCCCCGTTGGGCACTTTCGATCCTCATTTTGTCAATTTGGACATCGAGGTCGGAAAAGCCAATCTGATCTGCGCTGGCCCCAGCTGAGCGCATGTCGACGGCTGAAAATCCAGGTGCGGAAATTACTGATCGTAAAGTGATGTTCTTGAAAACGAGACCTGATCCTTCGCGAACGAAGACAAACCCAGTATCTTCCAAGTAGATATTCTCAAGAGTTATATCGCTGACCGGATCAGACCCCGCATGGTTTCCGGCCGCCCAATCCCATCCGATGTATATAGAAGGGCTGTTAACTCCATCACCGATCTGGCTTCCCGTGATGTTGCTCACAACTATGCGCTTTCCAATCTGAAAATTTCGTACCGGCGAATTAGCGAGATATTCACTGTATGTATCTGGTGTCGTCGTCTTATAGTTGATGGTAATGATGTTGCCGACGTTGTTAACCGAAAAATCGCCAATCGATGCGTCAACCTGATCGTTCACGTCTATACACTGCTGCTTGCGCTTTGTTCCTTGAAAGACGCCATTGCGAATGACTGCCCGTTTTGAAGTTCCATCCAAGTCAATAGCTTCGGAAAAATCGTTAAATACGAAGTCCGTGATTACGATGTTTTCGCAGTACCGAAGGTTGAACCCTCCTGTCATTCTGTCATGGCGATGACCAGTTACCTGAATGTTCCGGCTGTTCTGAATATGAGCGAAATACCCGCTCCGATTCCCGCTAGAATGTCCGATCGTGTCCAAAAACCGCAAACCGTCGATGCCAACGCCATATAGGAAGCGTTGGTTTGAATTAGCTGGGGAAGCGGTGTTTGCCGAGTCGAACGCGATGTCTTTGAAAGTCACATTCTTGATTGTTCCAACTTTCAAGTTCTTGTCCGTAGCGAAAACTGGCTGAACATCGGAGACTGCTACTTCGGGCCTGTTGACGCCGTGGAAAACCACTCCGTTGCCGGAAATCGTAAAATTGCTCTGGGTTAACGCGACCGCTCTGTAGATCCGGTTTGGAAGATTGCTGAGCGTAAACGGCGAATCAGATCCAGGGACCATTTGGTAAACCCCAGCTGGCAAGGAAACGCCTCCAAGCGCCATGTCGAGCTCTAGCTGAATCGCCAATGCATCATTTGCCATATTGAATCCCCGGGACCGCTTTCGACCGGTCCAATCAGAGCAAAAATCGACTTTTGTTGGACGGTTGCCTGAGATGCCCAGAAGCCATTCAGCTGTCGTCAACCGTGGTCCAAGGTTGATTTCTATTCCGAGAAGAATCACTAGCTTCTAGCGAAATTGCAGCGCTGCTGTAAACGGGTGAACGGACCCACAGGGCCGTGCGAGATCGGCCGAACCCGTTGGTCGACCTGGTGCGCAAGGATTGGCGGTGCTCTTGTTCATAAGCTAGAAGCGGCACGTTGACAGCCACCCTTACTTGTTTCCCACTAAGGACAGCGCGGGATCGAGTGGGTAGAATCAAAAAAGTGATCGGAGGAAGCTGTGTCGATCAAAAAGGTAGGGCTGCTTGGTCTGATCACGCTGGTGTTCGCTGCCGGCTTTCTTGGCCTCGTGACGGTTCAGAGAGATAGCTCGAGAGCGCTGCCTAAGCCGTCAATAACACCTGAGCGGCTTGAAGGCACACTTTTCATTCAGACGATTGATGATCTCCGTGTCGGAGGCCATAAGATATTGCTGTGCGGCGTCGCATTCAGCAGACCCCCATCCATGCGCGGAATGGTAACGGATGCGGCGCGCCGGGACTATCAGGGGCTCGCTGTGACCTGTAAGCCCGTCGGCACGGGAACGCCTTGCGATGGCAATGCTGCGCCCAAGTTTGGCGATGCATTGGTTGTGCAATGTTTCACGCCGGATGGCTCGGACCTGGCCGCGAAACTGGTTGAGAGCGGCGTTATGTGCGGACAGATGGCCCAAGCGGGCGCAACCTACAAACGTTGTCCGCCAGCATCGTAGCCTGCGTGGTCATCGTCGGTGACCCAGAGTCCCCTGCGGTGCCGGATCGCATGGAAAGAGACCGCCGACTACTGTTCAGAGATGGTCGGTCCTTGCAGTCGACGCGGAAAATGGTACATTTAAACCTTCCCATGGTGTGCCCAATCGACCACACCGAAACCAAAAATTATCTCGCATTTGCGATATGAGTTGGAATTGGCGCGAAAAGCTGTTACGCGCTGACCCGATAGCTTGGTGGTTGGGTGGGCCTCAGGTAACGTAGGACAGAAGGATAGATGCGGATGTACCAAATGTTTAGAAGCGCGTTGGCCGGACTCGTTGTGTTGGCCGGCTTCGCCCCGGTGTCGTCTTTCGCGCAGGATGCGTCGTGCACCTGTGCAACTGCCTATCAGGGTGCCAATCCGATTGGATCGATCGGCAAGGTCAATGGCGACGTAATGGTCTCGCAGGTGGCTGGCTACGGTCCGGCGCAAGCGGGCGGCGCGCTGGATTTCGGTAGCCGTGTCGTGGTTGGCGGCAAGGGCTCGGCTTCGGTTCGGGTCGGCGGTTGTAACCTGAGCGTCCCCGCGAATTCGACGCTCGATATCTCCCGCGTCGAGAATAAGATTTGCCTCAACGTCCTAGGTTCTGAGAAGACCGCCCAGACGGGCAATGCCAACGGTAGCAACAACAACACGCCGCTCTTCATTTTTGGCGGCATGGCTCTTGGGGCTGGTATTTTGGCCGCAACGGCGGATGAGCACCACGGCGTTAGCGACTAAGTTGGCCGTAACAAGGTTCGGCAGCAGAGGCGCGTGGCGCTCCTGTTGCGTGCCTGTTGTTGGGGACGGAATTCTTTGGTCTATATCTGATGTTATGACCGGTATTTCGGTTGGATCGCTCAAGCCTAAGGCGACGCGCGGATGTCTGAGGCTGGCCGGTATATCGGGGTGAAGAGCGGAGCGCCTGTCCGTCCCGGCGCTCGTATCATGACCGGATGGCAATCTTCGGCTTCGCTGCGTGTGGGTGTGAGTAGCGATTTCGAGATTCTGGACACACCAGTTGGCCTCGCGCCAATTCGGTTGGATGGCGCCGTTGTCGGGGGTGCGGCGCTGGTCATCGGCCTGCATGATGACGATGCCGTCAGCCATTAGCTGCGACCTGGCATTCATCGTATTGCATGAACCCAACAAACCCGTCATTCGCGCATTTGTGTTTTTTGGGGATGACGTCGCTACGCTGTTTCGTTGCGATCACAAGCGCCCATGATCGATCTGCATTCCCATATTTTGCCTGGCCTCGACGATGGCTCACCCAGTCTTGCCGAATCGTTGGAAATGGCTCGACTGGCGGTAGCCGACGGAACGACCCACATGGCGTGCACGCCGCACGTCACACCGGGCATATATGAAAACGGAACGTCAAATATTGTTCGAGCCGTTCAAGGCTTGGACCAGGCGCTGCGCCGCGCCGGCATACCGCTTGCTCTTTACGTCGGTGCCGATGTCCACATAGCGCCGGATCTTCCGGACCGATTGGCAGCCGGCAGTGTGCCGACCTTAAACGGATCTCGGTATTTTTTGTTTGAGCCACCACATCATGTATTACCTCCGCGGATGGAGGAGCTTGCAGTGCGCCTCACAAACGCCGGTTTTATTCCTATTCTTACTCATCCTGAGCGCTTGACCTGGATCAAAACGAATTACGACGTTGTCGAGAGACTGAATGCGGTGGGCTGCCTTATTCAGCTTACGGCAGATTCGATTGTTGGTGCTTTCGGACGCACGGCGCTCTATTATTCGGAAAAGCTGATTGACGAGGGCAGGGTGGATATTATCGCATCGGACACTCATAGCGCTACGCGCCGACGTCCTGGGCTTTCGCAGGCTGTTGCTGCTGCCGCCAAGCGATGTGGCGAAGACGAGGCCCGCAATATGGTGTTGAAACGCCCAGGCGAAATATTGGCGAACCGACCTATCGAGCCGGTTGGAAAAGTAAGTACTAAAAGGCCAAGCACCGGCAATGGCAGCCGCTTTGGAGGGTTCGGCCGCTTGTTCAAGGGTGGGACAGTATGATGGGCATTTTTCGTTTGGCAGAAAGACCGGTAGGCGCGGTGTTCGTAGTGCTTGCATCGCTCGCGGCGTCGGCCTGCACGAGTACCTCCTCGGGGACGACGTCTTCGTCGAGTTCGGTCGATGCGCTGCAACTGACATCATCATCGTCATCGACCCCGCTTTCGGGCGGCGGGGCTCTAAAGGTGGTAAAGGAACTGCCTGCGCCGCAAAACACGCAGAATGGCAGTGAGCAACCTTTGTCACCAAACGATGTGCTCGAGGTGAATGTGTTTCAGGTCGACAATTTGAACAGAACGGTTCAAGTCGATTCTAGTGGCCAGATTTCGCTTCCGCTTATCGGAACCATTGCCGCGGCGGGGAAAACCGTTCGTGAGTTGGAGCAGGAGATAGAGACCGCTTACGGCGCCAAATACCTGCAGTCCCCTGATGTTTCGATTTTCGTCAAGGAGTCCATCGGACAGCGAATAACCGTCGATGGCGAAGTCAACAAGGCTGGTATTTATCCGGTATCCAGCAATTCTTCTCTCATCGATGCGATTGCCCTTGCTGGAGGGTTCAATGTCGTTGGGGATGCAAAAAAGGTGTTTGTCTATCGCAATATCGGCCCAAATACGTTGGTTGCCAACTACAACGTGGAGGAAATCCGTGGTGGCAAAACCCGCAACCCACGCATTTATGGTGGCGACAAGATCGTGGTCTTCCCCTCAAAATCGAAAATTGCGATGAACAATCTCAAGGACGCCCTCGGTGTCGCCTCAAGTGCGGCCCGAATAGCGGTGATCCCGGGGCTATAAGTCGCGGCGGTCGAATAAGAATACAGACAAACCTAGGATAACCTCGCACCATGCTCGATCGTAACAGACAGCATCAAATTGCAGGCCCAGGACATAGCCAGGCGTTGTCGGCAGACCTCTATTACGACGGTGCGCAAAACTATAGCCCGTACGGCCGTGATTCCTTGGAGTCCGATCAGCGTTTCAGCCCGCTAAAGCTGCTCTTTTACGCTGTCCAGTATCGCTGGCTGATCGTCATCATGGCGGTAGCTGGGCTTGTCGCCGGCGTCATTATTACCATGATGCAGACGCCAAAGTATCAGGCAACAACGCAATTGGAGGTGCTGGTGCCTTCGGCCAAGGTGTTCCAGGACATCGAGGTGGTTTCCGAAAACAGCGACGTGCGCGCCTTTCTCACGGCCCGAGAAAAGCTGAGAAGCCGTGCGTTGGCCCAGCGCGTTGTGTTTCAATTGGGCCTTAGTGAAAAACCAGACTTCTTATTTCCGACACCCGATTTCTCGCCCGTTAACATCTTCTACCGCGCCTTCGGAATTTCCAAGGCGCCTTCCATGGAGGGGAAGACGCCAGAACAACGTGAGGCGATTGCGATTGATCGCGTTCTTAATGGCCTCACAGTCAACCTGGTCCCTAACACCAGTCTATTGTCCCTTACCTTCATCGATCAGAAACCGAAGTACGCAAGCGATGTGGCCAATCAGGTTGCGCAAAGCTTCATCGATCAGCGTCTCGATCAGACCGGCGAAACCTCTGACCTGGCCCGGCAGTTCATCCAGGAACAGGTCTTGCAAGTGAAGCAAAGGCTTCAGAAATCGGAAGAGGAGCTGGTCGCCTATGCGAAGGATGCTGGCATTACCGTAACCGGTGACGACAAGTCATTGATAGGCTCGAATATCGAGGCCCTGAACACTGCTCTCGCGACTGCGATTCAGGACCGTCTCGATGCCGGGCGAATCGTGGACCAGATCGATAAAGGGCGCGGATCAAGCCTCGCCCCCGTCCTGGAAAGCGAAGGTCTGCAGAAGCTCAGCGAAAAGTTGGCGGATCTGACCAGCCAATACCAGCAGAAGTTGGGCATTCTGAAGCCTGGTTTCCCCGAAATGCAGCAGCTTCAGTCGCAGATCAAGGAATTGCAAAGACTCTACAACAATGGTGTCTTGGCGATCACCGATTCGCTGCGCTTAAAGTACCAAGAGGCACAAAGCAAGGAGGCGGACCTCAAGAGCAAGCTTGCGGAAATGGAGAAGCAGCAGGCTATCTTCAATGACAAGAATATCAAATATACCATTCTAAAACGCGAAGTCGATTCCAACCGATCGCAATATGACAGTCTCATCGCTAAACTGAACGAAGTTGGGGTGAGTTCTGAGCTTAAGACACAGAGCGCTGCAATTGTTGATTTTGCAGCGCTTCCTGAGCGGCCTTATTCTCCGCGTCTCAGTTTAAACCTTGCAATAGCTTTTGCTCTGTTTATGGCATTATGTGCTACGGTTATTTATGTCATCGAGTTGTTGAACAACACCTTCACCAGTCCCGAGCAGATTGAGAGAGAGTTGGGGTTGGCAATGCTCGGCATCTTGCCGTATGTGGACGACCGGGAACTCGCAGCCAGCATCACCGATCAGAAGTCAGGGCTGTCGGAGGCCTACCGTTCGCTTCGCACATCGCTACAATTCTCAGGTGCGGAGGGGGCGCCCCGATCGCTGGTCGTCACGAGTTCGGAGCCTTCGGAAGGCAAGTCGACCACATCGTTCAAACTCGGTCAGGATTTTGCAGCACTCGGCGCAAGGGTTCTCATTGTCGACGGCGATCTCCGCAAACCGAACCTTCATCGCCTGTTTGGTCTCGACAACACGATCGGGCTAAGCAATCTGCTGACAAACACCGTTCGCAAGGAAGATCTGGCGAGCATCTTCAGGGCAACCAAATATCCCAACGTGACCGTTCTAACTTCTGGAACGATCCCTCCAAATCCTGCGGATCTGCTCTCCTCACCGAAGATGGCTTTGATCATAACCAATCTCGGCAAGCGCTTCGATCTTGTCATTATCGATGCGCCGCCGATCGTTGGCCTTTCAGATGCTCCTATTCTCAGCCGGCTCGCTGAGGGCACATTAATGGTCATCTCGACCAATCAGGTGACGCGCAAGTCGGCCAAGACCGCGTTGAAGCGCCTGCGGTCTGCCGGCGCGAACGTGGTCGGAGCGGCGATGTCAAAGTTTGCGGTGAACAAGTTCGACTATAATTACGCCTACAAATACATGAACTATCAGTATTACAACTACGGAACGGACACCAGTACTCCGAAGATTGAGGGCAAAGTTGATGATGGAGCAAGCCAGCCCGCTTATGCAAAGTCTCCGACATTCAGTCGTTTGGTTCGTCGCGTCCGTTCTAGTGTTGGTGGCTTCCTCGATCGGGCTAAGTCGATTTCTTGAAACAGAAACACCGGCTGTTTCTCTTGCGCTGGATCCGCTCAACATCGACGCATTGATAGCTGAAATCAGCAGTGACCTGAACGACACGAATAATGCTACCGATCTTGATGCCTTGCTCGACAAGGCCAAGCGCGCGCTCACCTTCGATTTAGCCGACGCACGCCTCTATAGCCTGATCGGCGAGATCAAATACAGGCAAGGCGAAAAAAACGAGGCCTACCAGCTTTTCGATCAAGCCCGAAAATTGTCCAAGACAGAGATCCATGCGCTGCAGCGGTCGATTGGCCGCAAGATAGAAGCTGGTGAGTTGTCGAAGGCCGTTTCTGAAATGGACATATTGCTGCGGCGATGGCCGGACCAATTTTCCGCGATTACTGATGGCATACCAGCGATTCTCTCAAATCCCGAGGGATACCAGGCCGTGCGGGCGGCCATTGCAGCAGAGGCGCCCTGGAGAGGCAGTCTATTTCTCTCTCTTAACAAGACTCCCGAAGGGCTCGACTTAGCAAATCGGCTGCTTCTAGATTTGACTGGATCAAGCGCACCACCGACGTCGAGCGAACTGGCTGCTGTGATTGCCGGCTATATCCGTCAGAAAGAATACGAGCCGGCATATCGGCTGTTTCTTTTTAGCCTTACCGACGAAGAACGAAAGTTGGGTGGGTACATTTTCAACAGCACCTTCGAACCTACGTCCGGTGGCAAGCCCTTCGATTGGCAGTTACAGGATCAATCAGGCTTGGAAGTCACTTTCGCAACATCCCATGATGCGGTGGAGGGCGAGGGCGGCGCGACTGTCCGGTTCTTGAACACACCGGTCAAGAACACGGCTCTCCAGCAATATATTGCTCTCCCTCCAGGCTCGTACAAGATTTCCCTGATTGCCTCTGCACGAAACTTGAAGCTTCCAAAGGATTTGTTCTGGTCGATCAGATGTGTTGATCCAGCGGGAGAAATAGCACGATTCAACATCCCGGAAGGCACCTATAATCGTCAGACTCTTAGCCAGGAAGTTTCAGTTGGGCCGACTGCATGTCCTCTGCAGTTGCTAAGGCTACAGACTGCCGCCATTGCCGAGAGCTGGCGGTTTCGATATGTGGGTACGTTGGTAATGCACAAATTGAGCATCGAGAGACTTCCATCTTGAGCGACCGATCATCGGAATGGGATAAGTATCTCCTGGGGTTGGTCTTGGCTGTATCGCTGCTGATCGGCGGCGGTACCGCGAGCGGCCTTTATACGGACACCTTGATCGAAGTCGCCGCGGTTGTCTCGGCAGCGGCCGTTTTCACCCAGACCTCCGGCCAAAGAATCTCCCAGTCTGCTTTGTGGCTGTTGATCTTCGCGGTGGCGTTGATCGTTTTGCAAATCGTGCCACTGCCGGCGGCCGCATTCAACGGGTTGCGGCCGGAACTGCTGCTTGGAAATCCTTGGATTGGAGAAAGTCGTTTTCGCTTCGTTAGCGTTGGGGTCGGCCGCACAGTCGAATGTCTGCTTTATCTTGTCGCCGCAGCGGCATTTTTTTTAGCCGTATTGCGTTTGCGTGCCGAGCAGGTCGGCGCGCTTCTTCCCTTTTTCTTCATGGGTGTTATCTGCAATGGCCTGGCAGGAGCGATTCAATATTCGCTTTCCAACGACATCGCCATTGTCGGACTCTTGCCCTTTACGATTAACGCTGGGCTTTTTGCCAACGCGAATCACTTTTCTGCTTTGCTTTTTGTTTCGATTCCCTTCGTCGTCTACTACGGCCTGTTCCGCGGGCATCTTGTGTCCGGATCCACCGGCCTTGTCGCGCTTTTGCTGCTGCTTTTGGCAGCCGGTTCTCGAGCCGGTGCTCTGATCGGACTGGCGATCACGGTGTTGTCCGTCATCTTCCTTTCAGCCCGCTCAAGGGCGAGTGGATTTAGCGTGCTCCTGGCTTTTGTTGGGCTCTCGATTTACACGATAGGCGCCTGGACCAAGATAGATACACAGGTGCTCGATCCGGCCTTCGGGCGAGGAGAATTTACCCGAACCACCATCGAGGGGATCAAGGACAATTGGGCGACGGGTGTTGGATTCGGGAATTTTCAAAAGGCCTATCAGATATACGAGCGGGAGAGCATGATTTTCGCGCAATACGTAAACCATGCCCACAATGACTACCTTGAAATAGCCTTCGAGGGCGGAGTTCCTGCGATCCTGCTTGTGGCAGGTTATTTTGTATTGCTTTTCGCTACATTGGCTAAGATTCGCCGAGACCCGCTCCAGAAAGCAGCATTCCTCTCGTTATCTTTTCTTCTCATTCATTCGATGGTCGACTATCCCCTGCGAACCGAGGCACTGGCGATGACCTTTGCCTATCTGAATGCAATCATCTTTCACAAAGGATTTGCTGAACGTTTGAGCCCTAAGAGTGAGACGATTGAGATCGAGCACAATGGTGCCAAACTGTTTGTCCCTGTCGAAGCGTCGTCCTACGAGTCTGGTCACTTACGGCAGCATCGCTCGAATGGCCAGATGAGAGTCAGCTAGGCGCGGGCGTGCGGGCTACGAATTGCGTTTTCGTCCTGGACATCCACTCTTGCCGCCGCCGACGGTGGGTTGGCGGGCCTCGCGATCAATTCCCGAAGCAAGGCGCTTGGCCATGTGGCCGATATCGGCTCGTCTCGACGACGTTCGGAAGGTAGGTGGCACTTGAGGTCGCCGTCGAGCGTAACCGCTGTTCTCAGGCCACGGCCTTGAGCGGCATAGGTCTGTAGGCCCAAGGCAGCAGATCGTCGATCTGGCTTTGTGGATGGCCGGCGACGATCCGGGCGATCACGTCAGCGAGGTAGGTGTGAGGCTCGACGCCGTTGAGCTTGCATGTCTCGATCAGCGAAGCGATCGTTGCCCAATGCTCGGCGCCGCCGTCGGAGCCGGCGAAGAGCGCATTCTTGCGGTTCAGCGCAATGGGACGGATGGCGCGCTCGACGACGTTGGAGTCGATCTCGATCGTACCGTTGTCGAGGAATCTTGTCAGACCTTGCCAGCGCGAGAGCGCGTAGCGGATGGCTTCCGCCAGCTTGGTCTTCTGGCTGATAAGGGTGAGTTGCTGCCTAAGCCACGGCTCAAGGGCATTGATTACGGGACGGCTTCTCTCCTGCCGGACGGCGCGGCGTTCGTCGGCGGAACGACCGCGGATATCGCTCTCAACGTGGTAGAGTTGGGCGATGCGGGCGAGCGCCTCCGTCGCGATCGGCGCGGGGCCGGACTGCGCGAGCTCATAGAAGCGGCGACGCACGTGCGACCAGCAAAAGGCCAAGCTCACGGCGTTGCGTTCGGCCAGCGCCTTGTAACCCGGAACTGTCAGGAATTCTGTGCGCGAGGCCGGTTTCGTCATTGGCTGACGAACCTTTCGCCGAAGACGACGGCGAACTGGGTCTTGGCCTCGAACCATTCGC